>CALUXY010000012.1 GCA_944324855.1 Candidatus Gastranaerophilales bacterium
ACACGGTCGTAAAGACTCATTGCGGCGAAAATACTTGGAGGGCCACTTCCTGGGAAGATAGCTAGTTGCCAAGTTCTATATTAAAATAAAAGATTGAATTTGATGGATTTCAAGTTCAATCTTTTTTATTACCCACCCTTCCCTCTCGCCGACGATACTCAATCGTCGTCTCGGCAGAGTCATCCCGAACAAAAACTTGTTGGCAATTTCCTTGGAAAATAGTTAGTTGTCAAGTTCTTATTTAAAATAAAAGATTGAATTTGATGGATTTCAAGTTCAATCTTTTTTATTTACATAAATAATATTATAAGAAGTGACTAAGTGATTCGGTGATTAAGTGACTAGGCAAGTGAATCGTGAATAGTGAATAGATTTTTGGGATATTAGTAAATTATATATTTATTATTTTCCTCCGACTTTTATGTAGTGAGCCGTGGGGAATAAAATATAAAATTATTAATTAATCTCTTTATTAACACTTTTAATCTTTTGATGTTACAACCTTTACGGAATGAGCAAATAGTATCTGCGGGGGTAAAAATAAAATAATGCAAATTGATTATTTAAAGAGCGAGTTTGCTTGATTTGTATTGAGTAATTATATTATTTAGTGAATAATATTCAATATTTGTCGGTTAATTTCAACCCCTATCATTTACCCCTGGCTGCCAAAGAAATACCGGTGCGGGGTGTGGGGCGGCATAAGCCCCACATAATAATCTTATAAAAAAATAAGATACCAATAATATTATTTATGTAATAAAAAATTTTTATATAAAGCAATTTTTACCTAAAAAAATACTTTATATATATAAGGTTAGGTAGTTATGGCAGTTATTAACAATTATCCGGTTATGAATAATTCTAATCAAACTAATTCTCAAGTTCTTGGGATAACTGCACCTACCATTCACTCTAATTATCAGGATATAATAGATACTTATAATGATATTCAAGAAATAAAAAATAACAGTATTGCTGTTACTATTGCTAACCACCGTAAGAATAAGGAAAGGGCTGGTGCTGCTTTTATAGGTGTAACCTGGGGTGTATTACAAGGAGCATTTTTTGCTGGTGTATATAGTCTTGCAAAAGTTGTTCCTTCTGTGCAAAAAGTGCCATTTATAAAATGGCTTGTTGGGAACTTGGATAAATGGGTTCAACGTTCACAACAACTGCATCCAAATAAAAGTTTAAAACATCATATTGTTGTTGGAATGCTTTCTAAAACCTTTTGGCTTGTTCTCTCTGGTGCAGCATTAGGTATTGGCGCTGATTTATATAGTACTTATGCTAATACTCGCATAACCGGAAGGATTTCTAATACCAAGCAGGGAAATATCAATGATTCAGGATTATTATCGGCTTTAAACTCTCTGTCATATTCTCCAATAGGTAAATCTGCTGTTAAAAATGCAGTTAAAGTTAATGATGATAAATCTGTAACAGTAAGTTTAAAAGGCGTTGATAAAGAATATACCATAGCTAAACAAGAATTGAAAAGTGCAAGTAAGGCTTATGATATAGACTTTGATGCTAAAGGCAGGGTAAAGAAGTATGCAAAGAAATATTCAAAAGGTGATGGTGACGTTCTTGCTTTTGAATTAGCGTTTGAAAAGTATATGAATGATTTAAAAAATGGAAATATAAATCAGAATAAAAATATCCCGGGCTATGTTCAAAATTCCTCTAAAGATGATTCTTTATTATTTGACAGTATAAATGCTAATCAGGTTTATTATCTTTTGACGGGGCAAAAATCTGCTCAAATAGATATGAAAAAAAAGCCTGAGACTGCTGCTAAAGGTTTAAATTCTTTAAATCTCTATTCAAAATCTTATTATCAAAAATTTATGGATGATTTTGCAAAGAACCCTAATTCTTATGCTGCTGCTTGTAAATTTGATATAGAAGAGCCTATAACTCTATTGAATAAACATCATGAAGAAGTGAAATTATTGCCAGAGAGTACTTATGCTATAAAGAAAATAGGGAAAAAGAGTGTAACTATTGTTGATTCTAAAAAATCACGGGTTGGAATCGAAATACCGGTTGATGATTTTAAATCTAAACTGGCATCTATTTATTTTACTGATTTATCCGGTAAAAAATCTAATTCTGCATTATTAAAATATGCAGAATTAAGTGAATAATTTTTTATTAATATTTCTTAATAAAAAAGGCAATTTAACGTTTTAATTTTTCTTTATATATATAAGGGGAAATTAAGGAGTTAAACGATGTCTTTAGCGATTGAGAATAAGTATAGTTTTGACTATACAATGGATTATTTAAAACAAAATCAAGGTGTATTACCGGCGGAGAACGATTCTATTTGGAATTCTCAGGTTTCTGCTCCAAAGTCAAAAGTTGCGGTTAATCCGTCACAAACACTTGATGAAACACCAAAACAGAAAGAAGCAAAATCTGCACTTAAATCAGATTTGGATGCTTTTAAAGCAGCAGGAGTAAATGTTTCCTGGGATGGTAATACATGCAAACTGCAGCATAATGGAAAAACAGCGACGATAACTCTTGACAGTAATGGAGAACCTGCTTTTGCTGGTGATATGGAATATATGCAGAATTATTTGCTGCAATCATCTCCTAAGGAACAAGAATCTACCCAAAAATATGATAATTTTATAAAACAAATTCAAGATAACGGTGGAGAATTAGTAGAACAAAATCTTTCAAAGATAAAAATCAATGGAAAAGCTACACCGGTTATTGAATGCACCATAAAAACCAAAGATGGTAAAGAAGAAAAAGTTTACCTTGATAATGATGGAAATCAGGTTAAGCCGGATTAATAATGATAACTCCGTTTAGTATTGCAAATTCGCCTTCTTCAAGGTAGTCAACAGGTGATGTTATAACATAATACTCATCTGCTTGAGAAAATGTTTCGTATTTATCTTTATTAATCAGATTCAGTTTTTGTTTTTCAAATGTCCAGTTTTCAACATCTTGATGTTTGCTATACGGATCCAGTACGTAAATAGTATTATCACCGATACCTGTTATTGTTACATAATGACCTTCTTGTCTTATGTAAGTATCATTGTATCTTTTATAAATCCCGAAATTAACAATCCCTTGTCCTTGAAGTTTTTCAAGAGATATATCGTGGAGTTTCTGGTATTTTTTATCAGCATTAATTATTCCGTAATATGATATATTTGCTTTAAGATTATTTTGGTTTAAATACTTATTAAGTCCGCGGCAGAGATTTGTAACAGTTGTTCCTGAAGTCTTTGTTTTCTCTAACTTTGTCAAATCCTGAACCATATTTGGAAATTGCTTATCAAATAAATTAATAATGCAATTTGCAGAACTTACAGGACCGCAGTTGTATTCTGTTCTTTGTTTTATATTTGAGTATTCACTGTATACAGGAAGTGATGCTAATAAAATACCTAATATAATCAGAATCTTTTTCATATTATATATTATACACTAAATATTACGAATTGTAAAAATAAGTCGATTTGTTGAAATTAATGATTAAGATTTTTTTTTATACACATGAGGATATAAACATGTCATTTAGAATTGATAATAACTCACAAATATATTCTACTGAAAAGAAACAGCAACCTAATCAAGCCGCTGCTCAAAAAGATTATACGGCAATGATTGCAGAAGAAATGCTAAAATCAAGTGTTGCTGGATTAGAGCAAGCAACAAAAGGTAATCCTATTATGTCTGCTGTGACAGGGGTTATAATGAATGTTATGGGGCTTGGAGCAACCGATGAAACTCAAGCAACTCAAGCAACTCAACAAACTCAAGATACAGGTGCAGTAGATACAGAAGCTATTGATAAAGCAAAACAAGGCTGTGAAGGTGATTTTGCTGCAATGCAGAAAGCCGGTATTACTGTTTCTGATTGGGATAAAAATAATACGTGTAAATTGTCTGTTGATGGAAAAACGGCAACTGTATCTATAAGTAATTCCGGGCAAGTTCAATTTGGCGGAGATATGGATGCTATAATGGAAAAATTAAAAGCATCAGATCCTTCGCAGCAAGAATCTGTTGATAATCAAAATAAATTTCTTGAGCAGCAAGAAAAATCAGGAGACCCGGTTGTAGGCGATGTTAAAACAACATCCATAACTGTAAATGGTAAATCTATGCAGGTAAATGAATATACGACCCAGAGCGGTAAAAAACTGTATTTAGATGATAGTGGCAAACAAGTTTCTCCTGATACAAGTATGACATAGTTTCATATTTGTATGTTAAATTCTGGACTTATTTTGTTGAATTGGTACAATAAATATAAGGTGTAGTTTAGGTTGGAAGGATATTTATGGGGAAAACTTTAGTATTAATTGACGGTCACGCACTGGCTTTCAGACAGTATTTTGCTCTTGAACGCACTGCAATGAAGAATTCCCAAAATCAGCCGACCTGGGCGGTGTATGGCTTTTTTAAAGCGATATTTGATTTGTTAGCAAAAATTAAACCGGATTCAATTGCTGTTGCATTTGATGTTTCGCATCACACCTTTAGAACGGAAATGTACGAAGAATATAAAGCAAACAGAGAAACAATGCCTGATTCTTTATCTGTTCAGATGGGATTTATTTTCGAGGGGTTAAAAGCTTTTGACATTCCGATTTATACCAAAGAAGGTTTTGAAGCTGATGATGTAATTGGAACCATTTCTAAACGAGCCTCAGAAAGAGGTGATAAAACTCTTATCCTGACAGGTGATCAGGATTCTTTCCAGTTAATAGATGAAGCAGGTTCAATAAAAGTTCTTATTCCTTCCCAGGGGGAATTAAAAGAGTATGGCTGGAGACAGGTATTTGATAAATTGGGAGTTTATCCGAACCAAGTTGTAGATTATAAGGCTTTAAGGGGGGATACTTCGGATAATATTCCGGGAATAAAGGGTATCGGACCTAAAACAGCACAACAGTTGTTAGAAAAATACGGACATTTGGAAGAAGTTCTTGCTGATTGTGAAAATATTGAGAAGAAGTCTATCAAAGAAAAAATATGTGCAGAAAAAGATATTGCTGTTTTGAGTAAGAAACTTGCAACAATCATAAGAGATGTAGATATTGAATTTGATTTTGATAAGGCTGATATTATTCTTCCTGATATCAATAAAGTCAGTGAATTTTTGCGTAAAATGCAATTTTATTCCTTTATCAAAAATATAAATAAAATATTATCGTCATTCAGTTCGGAAGAAACGATTCAAACAGATGAAGTTATCCCTATTCTTGAACAAAAAAAAGAAACAAAATCACAGTCAAAAAACGGTCAACTGGGGTTATTTTCTCAAGCAATAAAAGAAACAGTCGGAGATATAGAATTGGAGTCCGTGAGGGCTGATGATTCCAACCTTTCTGATATAATTGGAAAACTCAAGAGTTCGGAATTAACCGGTGTAAATATTTATACTGCCAATGATGCTGATATACTGGGTGTTTCTTTGGGGATTGATGACAAAGGTTATTATGTTGAGGCAAAATATCTTGATAAATTAAAGCCGTTTTTAGAAAATCCAAAATATAAAAAAGCATTTTTTGATGCAAAGCGTGTAATTAATGTTTTAAAAATTAACGGAATTGAATTAGCGGGATTTGATTATGATGTTTTACTGGCAAGTTATGTAAAAGATCCGAGCCGCAATCATGCAATTGATTTTCAGGCAATGGATTTTCTAAACCACATGATGGAAGATAAAGAAGAAATGACTCCTGAATGCACTGATGATATGTGGCACTATGCGGCGGATGAAGGGTATACTATTTTAAAACTGACTAAATACTGGAAAGAAAATCTTACAAAAACCGAGCAAGATTTGCTGAATGATATTGAGTTTCCGCTGACAAAAGTACTTGCCAAGATGGAATATACAGGAGTTGCTATAGATGTTAACTATTTAAAAACGCTTTCTGATTATATGACAGGAAAGCTTGCTGAATTGGAAGAATTTATTTATCAACTTGCCGGCGGACCGTTTAATATTAATTCTCCAAAACAAGTGGCGGAAGTTTTGTATGACAGATTGGATATCAGACCGAGTAAAAAGAAAAAATCTCGTTCAACATCTGCAGAAGTTTTGGAAGAATTGGCTATGGATTACGAAATCTGTGACTATATTTTGCAGCATAGAAAATTTTCTAAACTAAAATCTACTTACACAGATACATTACCGACATTGATATCTAAACGTGACGGAAGAATCCATACAACCTATAATCAAGCAATAACAGCAACAGGCCGATTGTCATCCTCCAATCCTAATTTACAGAATATACCTATAAGAACGGAAGAAGGAAATAAAATCAGAAATGCATTTTGTTCACAGGATAAGGAACATAATATGATCCTGTCGGCAGACTATTCGCAAATAGAATTAAGACTTTTAGCACATGTTTCCGGTGATGAACATTTAATTGAGGCATTTAATTCTGATATTGATGTTCATACTCTGACTGCATCAAAAGTCTTTGGAGTACCTATTGATAAAGTTACAAAAGATATGAGACGAAAGGCAAAAGCGGTTAATTTCGGGATTGTATACGGTCAATCAAAATATGGACTTGCAAAAGCCTTAAATATATCTAATTCTCAGGCTCAAGAATTTATTGATAAGTATTTTGAATCTTACCCTAAAATTAAACAGTACATGAACGGCAAAATTGAATTTGCAAATAAATTTGGGTTTGTCGAAACGTTAATGGGCAGAAAAAGATATTTATCTGCGGAACTCGGAAGTTCAAATTTCCAGATAAGAGAATTTGCGCAGCGTGCAGCGATTAATCAGCCTTTGCAAGGTTCTGCCGCAGATTTAATTAAACAGGCTATGATAGAAGTTGATAAAGAGTTAACAGAAAGAAAACTCTCTGCTAAAATGATTATGCAAGTGCATGACGAACTTGTGTTTGAACTTCCGAAAACAGAACTTGAAGAAGTAAGAGATTTGGTTGTTAAATGTATGGAATTATCTCAACCGTTGAGAGTTCCTCTTGTTGTAGATGTAAATTACGGTGAATCATGGAAAGAATCATAAAATTATTTATATTAATTATAACAATAAGTTTTATTACACTGCCGGTGTCTGCAGCTGCAGCACCTTCCGTTCCTCAAACATATAATCCTTACGGAGCACCGGTGAAAGTAACTTTACCTCAGTGTACAAAGACTTTTAATGCAGGATATGAAAAACTCTTTTTCTTAACAGAAGCAGCTATTAATAATTCAAATTTTAATATAGAAGAAATTCAATCTGATGGCGGTTATATTGTATTTAGTGCCGGTGGTTATAAATTTCTGGCGACTGTAATTTCGTTTGGCAGTAATAAAGCAATATTAAAAATAACTCCATGTAATAATAATTATACTTTTCCGCCGCTTATTATAAGAAACGTATTCCGATATGTTGAAATGAATCAGTATAAAAAGTTTTAATAAAAAAAGAACCGGTTATTATAACCGGTTCTTTTTTTATATTAGAATTGATCAACGTTGAATCTGTCAGTTATGTGAACGATATCTTGAGAGTCTTTGAAGATTTTGTCGCCAACAGCTTTGTAGATACCGCCTCTTTTTGCTGCATCGTGTGCTGCAAATGCGATTGGAGAGAAGTCAGAACCAATTACTGTATTAACTCCTTTTTGAGATAAGTTGTTTAAGTTTTTAGTTGTTTCTTGACCTAAGTTTCTGTCGATTGAGAATTCATTAGGAACAATTACAATTCTGTCAACGTTTGTTGCACTGTTTCTGATAGCTGTTCTGTTATTGTTCATTAATGATGCATTTGTTAAATCGATGTATACTAATTCACCGTTTGCAAATTCTGTTGTGTTTGCATTTGATGTGAAGATTTCAGCGTATTCAAATCTGTTGTCTTCAGGGTTGATGATTGCTAATTTATCGCTGTCACAGTTGTTAACTGAGATGTTTTTAGCGTTTTCGATTGATAAAGTACCGTCTGTTGTGATGTTGTTTGCGATTACATTTTCAATAGCGTTTAATGTAACGTTGTTAGCTTTGATTGTTTCACCGTTTACTGTAACGTTGTCGGCTGTAATGTTAACATTGTTACCTGTTAATTTAACAGCTTCGTTAACGATTGCATCACCTGTTTTGTTGTAGTTGATATTGCCTTTAGTGTTTGCTGTAAATTCATTACCGAATTCAGGGTTTTCGAATGTTAAATCTGATTCACTGTTGAAAGTTGCATTGTTTGCTGCATTAACTTTGATATCACCTGTATATTTCGCATTTGAAGTTACGTTGTTAGCTTTAATATCTGCAGAACCGATTGTTGTATTGTTATCAACAGTTACGTCGTTGTTTGAATGAGCTTTGAAAGCATTTACGATAGAGTCAACGAATGATAATTTGTTTTCGCTGTTGAATTCAGCTTTATCTGCATTAACTTTGATGTTACCGTTGTGTTTTGCATTTGATACAACATTGTTACCTTTGATATCTGCAGTACCGATAGTTGAGTTTTTGTCTATAGCTACATCATTGTTTGAGTGAGCTTTGAAAACGTTTACTACTGTATCAACGAATGATAATTTTTCATTGCTGTTAAAGTCTGCTTTGTTTGCGTTAACTTTGATATCGCCTGCGTAGTTAGCGTTTGAAGAAGTTACGCTGTTAGCGGTCATATCAGCTGTATTGAATTCAGAATCATAGATACCGATTGTATTAGAAGCTTTTAATAATGCATCTTCTGCAACGTTTGTATCCCAGATAGTGATTTTGTTTGTTGAATCTAAGTTAAGAGAACCGATTTTAGTAGCTTCACCGTTGTTACCAACTTTGTCCCAAGAACCAACGTAGATTTCGCCGTTGCTTGTAACTTTTAAAGTATCAGTGATATTAGAATCCATAACTTTTAAGATTTTGCCGTCGTTTTGGATGAATGTTGCATTGTCTGCGTTAACAACAACTTCACCGTTGTAGTTTGAATTTGTTGAGTTGATTGTTTTACCTTCAAATGTAGCTACTGTATTTTGTTTTCCTAAGATATTTTCCCATTTGTTATCTGTATTAACTTTGATGTTGTTAGCTGTTACTGTTTCATCTGCAACTGCTTTAATTGTGTTTGCTTTGATATTGTCTAAGTTAACATTTTTACCGAAGAAACTTGTTAATTTAGAAACGAAGTTGCCGTAAGTATTGTCTGCTGTTAAGTTTTTATCTGTTTTGAACTGTAATTCATTGCCAGCAGATAATTTATATTTATCAGCGAATGCTTTGTTAACGTTTAAATCAGAACCGTTTTTAGTGAATGATAAAACATTTTTTGCATCTGCTGTTAATGTTCCGCCTACATTAGGGTTTACGAAGTGTAAGCTGTCAGGAGAAGTGAAGTTAGCATCTTTAGCTGTATTTAATGTGATAGTCCCATCGATTGCTGTATTAGTAGATGTTACACCGCCTTTTGGTCCTACGTAGATTGAATCAATCCATTCACCTTTGCTAAAATCATAGTAAGGAATAATACCAACATTTCTGCCTGTAACTTTTAGGTTAGCATCACCAGTGATGTGGGAATCAGCAATATTAATATTTCTGAACATAGATTCTGCAACAACATTACCGATTTGTTTGCAATTGTCAATGATTATACTGCCCCAAGTATATAAATCTGCAGTTCCTTTTACTTCACTGTTAGAAACTTTTATTGAACCGAAGAAGTCTTCTTTTCCAATGATTAAGTTCCAGATATCTTCTGCTGATGTTGGAAGATCAACTGCAGAATTAACTTTTAAGTTTCCGCTGATTTTTGAATTATCAACGCTTACATCTTGGATAGGAGAAGCAATTGTTAAATTACCATTTACGTTTGAATCTTTAATTGCTAATTTGTCTTCAGGTTTAGCAAAGAAAGAAGGTGTTTTGTCAACAGGTAATTTAATAGAAACGTTACCTTTATCTGTAATTAATTGAACGCCGCCGTTTGGTGTTTTGATTGATGCATTTGCAATTTGAATTGTGTTGCCGTTTTCAAATTTTACATTGTGGTCAGCAAATTGTTTATTTGCTTCACTTGCCAGGAAGGTTGCACCATCAGTTGTTTGGAAAACGATGTTACCTTTATTTGCTGTGATATCAGCATTTTTTACATCAATACCTTTTGCAATGATTTTGATATCGTCTGCTTGGATTTTTGAGTTGTTTAAAACATTTTCAGTTCCAAAGATTGTTTCACCGTCTTTGATTGCAACAACTGCATAATCATTTGTATATCCTGCTTGATTAATTTTTTCATTTAATAATTCTTTATTAGCTAAGTCAGTGTATTTAATACCGCTTAAATCTTTTGTTGTTAACATTAAAGCACCGGCCGTTTCAAACTTGCCGCCTTGTAAAAGAATACCATTTGGGTTAGAAATAATAATTTGACCATTTTGTGCGGTAATTGTACCTGCAAATGTTGACATTCCTTGAGTAACATTATTTAATACAACATTATTTCCGTTTAAAAAGTTTAATGTTTGATTGCTTCCAACGTTAAGTTGTCCCCAGTTAATAACTGCATCACCGTTAAAGTGTAAATTGGCTTCATTTTTATTTAAACCTAAAAGTCCGCCATTTGTAAATCCTTGGAAACCTCCTTCTGAACTAACGATGTTTGCACCGCCGGCACCAACGCCGCCAGTTATACTGTTTCCTAAAACTTCGCCGGTCATTTGATAACCGAATGCTGTCTGCATACCAAAGAATGCTAAACTTAAAACGCTTGCTGTTACTTTCTTAAATAAATTCCCCATCATGATACATCCTTATAACTTAACTAATGTTACTTACAACTTACTTACTTATAAAGATTAAAAAATAAAATAAATTGCGTGATTTCTGGCATGGATGTAACATTATTTTACAAAACTTTAAATACATTAAATGGTTGATGGCATCTTGATTTATAACCATTAATATATTTATGGGGAAATGTACCGGTATGGAAGCTTTAGATAATCAAATAAAAACTAGTTTTTCAAGTGAGTTATACCGCCAATATGGCTGGTTTAACGATATTTTTGTACCCCCTGTTCAGGAAGCAAGCGATGAATTTTTTGATAAAGGATTTGAATTCAAGCTTGTTTCAATATCTGAAAACATGAATATTTTAACCAAATCTGAAAGCTTTTTTGTTACAAAAGTTCAGGTTGGTCCCCGCAATGATATTTTTATAAGAATTTCCCAAACCGCAATTTCAGTAATATTAGACAAAATTTTAGGCAAAACAAATAAAAAATTCGATTTATCAAATATTTCTGACTTAGAGGCAAAAATAATTACTTCTTTTAATGATTATTTATACGAAAAAATTTCGGATAATATAAATAAAGAAAATTTAACAAAACGTCCTGATGAAATAAATCTATCATATTTTGTCAGAAATATGAGTTCTGATGAGAGTGCCAGATTTGTTATATCAATACCAAAACAAATGCTTAATCCTTTAACTCTTGCAGAACCGGAAAATCCTGTTGATGACAGAGTATTTAAAGATGCATTATCAGAAGTTAATCTTCACATTGGTTCAACAATGTTTTCGGTTAACGATATCAAGCATATGTCTGTTGGTGATATTGTTGTGTTTGAAAACAGTAACTCTCGTGAAATGACTCTGGTGTGTGATAATATTTTACAGAAATTTGCAATTAATCCGAATCAGGAATTAATAATCCCTTATGATGACAATGGAGGAGACGATATGGATAACAGCGAAAACGTTACAAACTTGTGGGACAGTCTGCAGGTTGAAATGAGTGCTGAATTTGATAAAGTAAAGATTTCTCTTGGAGAACTAAAAGATATTCAAGAAGGTCTTGTTGTTGATATAAGTTCTGTTTACAATAACAAAGTTTTTCTTAAAGTCGGTGACAAAATTATTGCAAAAGGTGAACTTGTTATAATCAATGACAGATACGGAGTTAAAATATCAAGTGTTACGGCAGAAGATATTATGGCTGGAGCTCCAATAAGTATTGCAGATGTAAATCCTGTTCCTCAAGGAGAACAAGCACCAGCCCAATCTGCAATTCAAAATCCTGATGCTCCTGCTCAAGCTCAGCCTGCAGCCGGCGGCGGTGGCGGAGATGATTTCGACTATAGTGACTTTGATATTGATGCTGATGATTTATAGGAGTAAGAGGTATGGGGTATCTGACACATTTTATTGTATATATTTTAGCAATGATGAGCGTAATCGGAATCGCCTTGTTTGTATATAAACAATTTAGCGCAACAAATGTAAAAGGAAAACGCTCAGGTTCTTTGAATGTCGAAGAAGTGTTGACTCTTTCTCCTCGCAAAACTTTATACGTAATTAATGCTCACGGAGAAAAATTTTTAATTGCAGGAGATTTAGAACGTACTACTCTTATTTCAAAACTTGGCGATAAAAGGGATGCAAAAAATACAGTTGATTTATCAGAATTTATAAAGAAAGAAGATGTTTTATACTCACAGGAAAAAGAGCCTGTTATGAAAAATTTAGTAAAAAAATTAGGAGGGAGAGTCTGATAAATTCTCTTGAAAGGATATAAGAAATGGAAGTTTTAAAAGATATAAATCCTGTTTTACAGATGTTGGTTGTAATGACTGCTTTTTCATTACTTCCTTTTATGTTTTGCTGTATGACAAGTTTTCTAAGGTTTACGATTGTATTTTCAATGTTAAAAACAGCACTTGGGACTCAACAAGTTCCGCCTTCAATTGTAATTATAGGTCTTAGTATGATTTTGACATTCTACACCATGAGCGGTGTATTCCAAAAAATGTACGAATACGGTTCCGTACCTTACCAGTCATCAAAAAATATAGTTCTTGCAATGGAACAGGGTTCGAAACCTCTCAAAGAATTTATGATGAAACAAACACGAGAGAGTGATTTGGCGTTCTTTGTCGAGCTTGCAAGGAAAACACCGCCAAAATCTCCTGATGAAATTACAATGTGGGAGGTTGCTCCTGCTTATATCCTGAGTGAACTTAAAACCGCATTTGAAATAGGTTTTGTGGTATTTGTACCGTTTATTGTACTTGATTTAATCGTTGCAAATATCCTTCTGGCTCTCGGGATGTTCATGTTATCACCTACAATTATTTCACTTCCGTTCAAGCTCTTAATATTTATTGCTGTTGACGGCTGGGCTCTAATTGTTCAAGGTCTGGTACAAAGTTATAATTAGTGAGGGGGGGTAAATTGATTTGGTTGAAATTGCGCTTACTCGTTTAAATAAAGCTATAAGAGAAAAAACAGAATACGTCATTGCGAGCGAAGCGCAGCAATCTTCCCAAAATAAAAACAGGTTGGGTATACTTGCCCAATAACACGAATTATTAAGATAAAATAAAGGATAAATTATGGAAGTTTTATTAGAATATTTAGCAAAAGGTTTTATGACAATGCTTTCGATATCGATGCCTTGCGTTCTTGTAGCTGCAGTTATCGGTTTGATTGTCGGTATTATCCAAGCTGTTACTCAGGTTCAAGAACAAACAATCGCTGCGGCGCCTAAAATCTTTGCAGTATTTTTAGTAATAATCATTGGCGGTATGGGATTTATAAAACTTCTTACAAACCTTTTTGAAGAAGGAATGGGGCTTGCTTTCAATCTCGTTCCTAAAAGTGATAATTATGTATTGGCTGCAGATTATTATCGCTATACGTCGCCTTTGCAGCCTGGAGAATTATCTGAAAGATATCCTCAAAATTTAAAAATCAGAGATGTCATAAGAAAACCGAGTGATGCTCCGTTTATTAATCAGGATGAAAAACTCAAATACGAAAAATCTCCAAGAACTCCTATGCCAAAACCAAACTTTATTGAAACTAACAAAATTATAGGCAGGTAATAATGAAAAAATTTATTTTAATATTAATGATTTGTTTGATGTCGTCACCTTGTATGGCTTTTGAAAATTATATGCTGATGACAGATAAAACAATTACAGATATAAAAATAAGTAACGAAGAGATTATAACTGTAGAACCGATTAATTCTTTAAAAGGCAAAGGCTGCGGTTTTGCAATGATGATAATTCCTCATAATGTAGGTACAACACGTTTATCTTTTAAAAAAGGTAAAAAACGTATGAACCTTTGTGTGAGAGTTACAGAACACAGTACTTGTATAAAACATGTAAACGGAGTTAAATTAGTTCCTGTTGATTTACCTCCGGAATTGAGATAAGATGGACAATTTTGTAGCACAATTTGGTTTAATGTTTCCAAAACTTGCCGTACATATTACTGCAGGTTTGATAGTTTTTGCTCGTGTACTCGGGTTTATACGGTTCGCTCCGGTATTTAACAGAAAAGAAATTAATACAATTGTGAAATTATCATTTTCTTTACTTATGACAGGTATTTTTATTGCAACTTTACATATAGGACAGCCGCCAGCCGATAATTCATTGCTGCTTTCTATTTTATTAAACTTCGTTGTAGGTGCAATGATAGGTTATATGGCGCAATTAATACTTCTTGCAATTGATGCCGGTGCTGATATGATAAATATGCAAATGGGTTTGACATCTGCTATGGTTTTAGATCCGACGACTCAAAGCCAAACATCAATACTGGGTAAATGTTTTTCATTGTTAGGTATATTAATATTTATTGAAGTTGGAGGACTCTACTGGCTTGTTAACGCTTTTATCCGGAGTTTTCAAGTATTTCCTGTTTATGCGGTTTCCGTTCCGCTTGCAAAGATTGTAAATATGGATTATCTTATAGAATTGTCCTCAAATGTACTTTATATGGGCTTACAAATAGCATCACCGGTTCTTCTTGCTACTTTAGGACAGGATATTATACTAGGTGTAATTTCAAAAACAGCTCCGCAAGTTAACGTATTTCAGTTGAGCTTTTTATTCAAACCTGTATTCGGGGCCGCAATATTGGTCTGGATTCTCCCTATGCTTGCAAATGTTATCTCAGACTATTTTAGATCTTATTCAAATATTTTTTAATTATGTAAAATATTTCCTCTTTTATTAATTTATCCCAATCTTTATAATTATTTTCTATTTAATTGTTAAGATATGTTACAAAAATTTCAACCTTATGGTCAAGGTTTAATATTTGATAAAAATTGGTCTGTAACTCTTTTAAATACAGCGATTCAAGGGTTTATTGCCTTGTGATTTAATCTTTTTTATTTTTTAGAAAATTCAATGGCTGAAAACCATGCAGGCACATGTGTTCCGGGTGTTTTTATATATTCTGTTAGACCATATGGTCTATATAAAGTTCAATCATAGGATTGATGTTCCAAACATGAAAACCATGTACTCTATCATTAGGGAGAGAGAGAGAAAAATAAATGAAAAGAGTATTTTTAGTATTATTTATTAGTTTATTTACTGCGATTTCAGTTTTTGCAGCTGATAATGTATTACAGAGTGTTCAAATTGAACCTTCCGGTGATACATTTAATATAGTTTTAGTTTCTGATAGTCCTGTTTCTGTTAAGAAGACAGTTCAGGCTTCTAATAGAATTATGTTGAGCCTTAAAGGTATTAGAGCATCAAAAACGTTAAGCACTGTTTATAAAAATGTTTCAAATGTAGACAATATCATTGTTGAACCGTTTGGTGTAGATGGTTTAAATATTATGTTTCAGGCTGATAATGCTGCAAATGCATCAATTACGTTTGATTCACTGGTTTCTTCCGTGAAAGTAGAGGATAGAGCAAATCCTAAAAAAGAAATTTTGCTGAATGCTCCTATGAATACCTATTCTCCAATTTACAAGCAAGAAGAAACTGCTCCGAAAACATCTTTAATGTCTAATGTTCATCTTGGAACTTTAATGGTATTTGCTAAATCATTATTTTCAGGTAAGACTACCGGAACATTATTTACTTTCGGATTTTTTGGATTATTATTCCTCTTGGGGGCAAAATTGATAAGAGGAAAAGACAACGAAATTACTGTAGGGTTATCTCAAGGGCTTAGAAATAGAGATATTCTTAATACAAAAGAAGTACCTAATATGACTCCGGGATACAGAAATGCACTTAATAAGCCATATACTACAATGAATTACGGGCTTAAAGCTTATCAAAACAGTACTCAATCACCTTATTTAAAACATCATACGCAGGTGTCATCGCCTATTAATAATACAACGGCTTCAAGAATGTCATCTTTGCCAAAAAGAAATTTAATGGCTGATTCGGTAGCTCCTCAGCCGCAACGACGTCCTGTTTCAACTCAAAATAGAGTACAAAGACCTCATACATCTTCAGTGAGTGCTCAACCTAAAATTCAACCTAAGCGAGTTGATAGTTTAAAATTCTTAGAATCAATGTCTGAAATTTATGAAAAGAGCGGACGTCCTGATTTAGCAAATGGTATTAGAACAAAATTAACGAAAATAAGCAGATAAAACAATTATTTATAATAAGCACACATTTAAAGCGGGTGATTTTATCACCCCTTTGTTTTTATAAATAATATTATTTTACAATTAGAATTCATACTTTGTTTGATATACAATCAAAAGATATGATATCCAATACAAAAACCAAGTTAACATCTGGAGCAAAATTATTTGTTGATTTTTTAGTATCAGAAAATGTGGATAAAATTTTCGGATACCCAGGAGCTGCTGTGCTTCCTATATATGATGAACTTGGAAAACAAAACAAAATCTCTCACTATCTTTGCCGGCATGAACAGGCTGCAGTGCATATGGCGGAAGGTTATTCAAGAGTCAGCGGTAAAACAGGAGTCGTGCTTGTAACTTCTGGTCCGGGAGCAACTAATACTCTGACAGGTATTCTAAATGCATATTCAGACAAATCACCACTTGTTATAATTGCAGGTCAATGCGAAAAGTTGGGATGCAATAATTTTCAAGAAGCAGATATGATATCTATTACAAAATCTTGTACCAAGAATAATTATTTAATTAATTCTCCATCTGACATTTTACCTGTTTTAAAAGATGCATTTAAAACAGCACAAACAGCACCTAAAGGGCCTGTTGTTATATCTGTTCCGAGAAGTATTTTGATAAAAGAATTTGAATCTGAACCGGTAGAAAAAACGTTTGTTCCAAAACTCAATGTAGAAACAAAACAATCAAATATAATACGTATGATTGATACACTTAAACATTCAACAAGACCTGCAATTTTAGTAGGTGGCGGCAGTTATGAATCTGCATCGCTTATAAGAGAATTGGTACATATTACAAATATTCCGGTTGTACATACTCTTATGGGAAAAGGTATTGTTGAGGATTTATCACTTGGAATGATTGGTGTAAACGGTTCTAACCTTGCAAATTCGATTATTGAAGAATCGGATTTGCTTCTGACACTTGGCTCTAGGTTAGACAGCAGAATAACCGGCGGTTCTGATAAGCTTTTTAAAAATACAAAGATTATTAATATAAACCTTGAAAATAACACCTCCTCTAATATTGAAATATATCAGGAAATAACGGGAGATTTAAAAGTAATACTTCAACAATTACTTCTGTATATCAAATCTCAAAATATAATGTTTCATATCAAATTTGACTGGATAGATAAAATTGAACACATTAAAAAAACGTATTTCAATGAGAATTTAAGCGTAATATCATCTTCTGATAACAGGCTTGTAACCGAAAACGTTTTAAATATAATTCATGAATACACCCAAAAATATAACCCTATTGTAACAACGGATGTTGGTCAGCATCAAATTCTTGCAAGCAAAATTTTTGAATCAAAAACTCCGTATAATTTTTTGACATCCGGCGGTTTGGGTGCTATGGGGTTTGGTTTTCCGGCAGCAATAGGTGCATATCTTGCAAAGCCTGATTCTCTTATTCTGAATATAACAGGAGACGGTTCTTTTCAGATGAATATGCAGGAATTAGGAACTTGTCTTGAATACAAAATTCCTGTCAAAATCCTTATCATGAATAATTCATCACTGGGACTTGTAAAACAGGCTCAAAAACACTACTACGGCGGAAGAATTTATCAATCCGATATGATTAACCCTGACTTTGTACAAATTGCATCTGCTTATGGTATCAAAGGTGTTACAATCAGAACTGTTGATGAGTTAAAATCCGCGCTAAACAAATACATTCCTCAAAATATGCCGGTTATATTTGATATTCATACCGTTAATTTTGAACTTGTTTAATCAATATTTATGTGATTTGCTTCTATTTTTTTCATAAGTGCTTTAGGTGAGCGAACTAAAAACATCAATGGTAAAATAGCAAACGATGCAACCGCAAACCATCTGAATGTATCAATATATGCCCACAAATGAGATTGTTGTACAAGTTGTTGATAAGTTTGTGTCATTGCCATATATGTTGCGGTTGCGTGATCGGTTAATCCTGAAAACGAGCCGGTCATTGCTTGTATTCTTTCAACAAATACAGAATTAGTATCTCTGAGTTTTCCGACAAGCATATACTGATGAATTTGTGAAAATCTTGAAACGCAGGTTGTAACAATAGATGTACCGATTGCGGCACCTATATTTTTAAACAGGTTTTGTACCCCGCTGGCATTTGTCAATTGTTCATTACGCAGAGTACAACAAGAGAGGTTAATTAAAGGAACCAGAGCCATTACCATTCCCATACCGAACAAGAAGTTTGGCAGTGCAATATTTGCAAGAGCAATTTGCAGGTTAATTTCTCCGAATGCTAAACTTCCTGCTCCAAGAATCAGTAAACCTACTACAACAATAGGTTTTTCTCCAACGATAGGTGTTATAGTTGCATTGATAATAGTTGCAACAAGACATCCTGCCCCCCGGGGAACCATTGATAAACCGCTTAAGAATGATGTATAACCCATCATCTGTTGCAGCATTGAAGGCAGCATTGCAGCTGATCCCATCATTGCTCCCATAAGGAAAACCTGAATAATTGTTCCGAATAAATAGTTTTTGTCTTTCAAAATTTCTAAATCGACAAGCGCATTTTTCTTATTAACTACCTGTGAAATTATAAATAATAAGAATGCAGTCATTGAAATCCCGAAAGTCCAGCAGATCCATGTTGCACCAAACCAATCTGCATCGTTTCCTTTATCTAGGAATACTTGAAAAGCTACAAGCCATATAGTTAAGAAAAAGAATCCTATATAATCCATCGTAACATTTTTTTGTTTTCTGGCGTAAGGAGGTTCTTCCAAAAGGCTCGGAGCTATTGATAATACAAATATCCCGAAAGGTATATTAATAAAATAAATGAACGGCCAGGACCAATTTTCTGTAATCCATCCGCCTAATGCCGGTCCGACAATAGGCGCAACAATTACACCTAAACCAAATAAGGCCATAGCTTGTGCACGTTGTTTCAGAGGAAAACTTTCAAGCATAATAGCCTGGGTCAAAGGCAGAATCCCGCCGCCGCCGAGACCTTGTAAAAATCGGGATATAATCATCATTCCGATAGAATTTGATATACCGCATAGAAATGAAGCAACAGTGAAAAGAAGTAAACTGAACATAAAGTAATTATTTCTTCCCATTAACTTGCAAAAGAAGTCACTGGTTGTAATAATAATACCGCTAGCGATAAGGTAACTTGTAATAACCCAGGTAGATTCCGTATGACTTACTGAAAAACTTCCCGCCATATAAGGCAGTGCAACGTTTGAAATTGTTTCATCCAATGCATACATAAATACAGCAATCATCAAAGGTGCTGCAACCAACCACGGATTTTTACTCGGTTTCCATTCTTCTGCTGTTATAGCTGTTTCTTCACTCATTATCTAAAATCCTTATTAGTTAAATGAAATATTTTCTTCTTCTGTCAAAACTTTTCTCAATTTTTTTAGTTCCGATTTTAATTCATCCATTTTTTCTTTAGGATAATATTCGTATATTTTATTTGTTATCTCTTCCAAACGGATTCTTAAATCATTATAAGTTTTTTTGCCTAAATCTGTCATAACAGGGATTTTTACCATTCTTGAATTTTTGGTGTCGTATAATCTCGTTATGAATCCTTTTTCTTCCAATGCATCAAGAAATTTTCCTGTGTGAGCTTTTCCTTTCAATGTTGCATTAGCAAGTTCAATTTGAGAAAGATTCTTATTACAATCAATCATATCAAGAATTACAAACTCGTCGGCAGTAATGGATGAGTTGTTTTCAAACCATCTTTTGAATACTTCGTGGTTTACTCTTGATATGAGTTCAATTTCATATCCCAATGTATCTATAAAATGTTCCTCAAATTTCATATTTTCCTCCCGTTGGTAGAAATATCTACGAGTAGAATTTTCTACTAATGTAGCAGGAACAAAAATTGATGTCAATAAAAAAGCCGGATTAAATTCCGGCTTTTTATTATTCTGATAAAGATTTTATCAAATCTTTTATAACGTTTTCCTGTGTTTCAATCTCTTGTATTCTCTCTTTGGTTTGATTGATTAATTCTTCAGGTGCATTTTGAACAAATTTTTCATTCTTCATTCTGCCCTCAAGAGAATTTTTCTCGTTTGTCAGTTTCCCGAGTTTCTTTTCCTGACGTGCGATTTCTGCATTAATATCAATCAAATCCGCAAGCGGAACAATCAGTTTTGAAGCAGAAACAACGGCAGTTGCTGATTTTGGCGGTAACGGAGATGATTCGCTGCCGTAAGAAATATCCGCAACTTTTGCCAATCTGTGGATATAAGATTCTATTTCTTCAAAGATTGGTTTTTCGTCTTTTTCTGCTCTGATTTCAACATTAATTTCCGTTGATGTTGGAATATTGAAACTTTGTCTTAAGTTTCTTAATGATGATATAGTATTGAATACCAATTCCATTTCCTTTGCTTCTTTAGAAAATGCGAAATTTTCATCGTATTGAGGATAATCAGATACGATGATTGCAGGAGTTGTACAGCTGTCTGCTTTCGGTATCAGCTGCCATACTTCTTCAGTTATATGCGGCATAATAGGGTGCAGCATTCTTAACGACATATCAAGAACATATCTCAAAACTCTTTGTGTATTGAGTTTTAAGCTTTCATCTCTCAATTGTATTTTTGCAATTTCAACATACCAGTCACAGTATGAATTCCAGAAGAAATCATATAATACGTGTGCTGTTTCTCCTATTCTATACTCTTTGATGTTGCTGTTAACAAGTTTTGCAACAGAATTCATCTTATCAATAATCCATTTGTCGGCAATTGTAAGATTATCCATATCAACATCTTTGCCGTCAACTCCTTCAAGGTTCATTAATACAAACCTTGATGCGTTCCAGATTTTGTTTGCAAAGTTTCTTCCGTATTCAAACTTGTCATCAGAAACCTTAATATCCTGTCCGCCATAAGTACAGAGTGATGTCATAGTAAACCTCAGTGCATCACATCCGTATTTATCAATAATTTCAACAGGGTCAATCGTGTTGCCTTTTGATTTAGACATCTTTTGACCTTTTTCATCTCTGATAAGTCCGTGGATATAAACAACAGGGAACGGAGCTTTGCCTGTGAATTCCAATCCCATGGTAATCATTCTTGCGACCCAGAAGAAAATAATATCAAACCCTGTTACAAGTACTGATGTAGGATAGAATTTTTTGAAATCATCAGTTTCCGCATTCGGAAATCCCATTGTTGAGAACGGCCACAAGCCTGATGAGAACCATGTATCAAGACAGTCTGAATCCTGTACGTAATTTTCAGGATCCGGATTTTCTTTTGCTACAATCATCTCGCCTGTTTGTTTATGGTAATACGCAGGTATTTGATGCCCCCACCATAATTGACGGGAAATACACCAGTCACGAATATTTTCCATCCATCCCAGGTAATCTTTTTCCCATCTTTGCGGGATGAATTTAATTCTTCCGTCTTTTACCGCTGCAATTGCTTCTTTGGCCAACGGTTCCATTTTTACAAACCATTGTTCTGATAACAGCGGCTCAATTGTTGTTCCGCAGCGCTGGCATTTCCCTACGTTATGTTCATGGTCTGTTGTTCTTAGCAAGAATTTATTATATTCAAGTAAACCGATAAGTTTTTTACGACATTCGTATCTGTCTAAACCGTGGAACTCTTGAGGAACTTCGCCACAGGCTTTCATCTTGCCTTCTTCATCTATAACCCATATAGGTTTTAGATTATGGCGTTTACCAACCTCATAATCGTTAGGGTCGTGTGCAGGTGTAATTTTAACCGCACCGGTACCAAATGATTTGTCAACGTATTCATCTGCAATAATCGGGATTTCTCTGCCTGATAAAGGAATAATAACAGTTTTTCCGATAAGTTCAGAATATTTGTGGTCGCTCGGGTGAACGGCAATTGCAACGTCACCGAAAATTGTTTCAGGACGGGTTGTTGCAACAATAATTGCACCGTGTTCGCCTTTAACAGGATAAGATATTTCCCATAAGTGCCCCTGTTCTGTTTTGTATTCGGTTTCGATATCGGAAATTGCCGACATACAGCGAGGACACCAATTTACGATATATTTACCTTTGTAGATTAATCCTTTTTCGTATAATTTTACAAATACTTCTTTAACTGCTTCCGAACACCCTTCATCAAATGTGAATCTTTCACGTGAGCGGTCGAAAGATGCACCTAATCTTTTGAATTGGTTAAGAATAGCGGACTTATGTTCGTTTGCCCATTTCCAGGTTTCTTCAAGGAATTTTTCACGCCCCAAATCGTAGCGGGATAATCCTTGTTCTCTCAGTTTTTTTTCGACAACATTTTGTGTAGCAATACCGGCATGGTCTGTACCCGGAACCCAAAGAGCTTCATATCCTGCCATTCTGTGGTAACGTGTTAAAATATCCTGCAAAGTTCCGTCCAGTGCGTGTCCCATGTGAAGAACTCCTGTGACGTTTGGAGGAGGAATGACAATTGAATAAGGAGGTTTTTTACTCTTGTTATCAGCTTTAAAGTATTCTCCATCTTCCCAAAATTTATAAATACGGCTTTCAGTTTCCTGAGCATCGTATTTAGTCGGTAAATCTTCAATTTTAATCTTTGTAGTTGTCATTTATATTTCCTCTTCCTTATTTGTGATATTAATTAAAAATTACCACAAAAGTAGTGCAAGGTAAATGGGGTAAAAGTATTTGGAAAACATATTAAACTACAGCCAGTATGAATTATTCATAAAATCCGAAATGATAATCCGGTGCATACATAAACTCATTTCTTAATTTATCTAAAGACGTTTTGTATTCATTTATTGCAATATTACCGGCTTCTCTTGCTTTTACTTCATTATAGTTATTTTTATATTCTTCAAAATTTTTGTCAGCATCTACATAATTTTTGTGTGCATCTATATTTTTCTTTATTTCTTCCGTATGTTCTTCTATAGGTTTGTGTCTTTCAATGCTTTGGTATGCGTGCTCTTTTTCGTGAGCGGTTGTCCTTACAACGTCACTTTTTGTGAAAAGCCCTTTCCTATTTAAATTAACGGTTCCGTTGTAAAATCCCCGGCTAATCGTTTTATCCGGATATTTACTGTACCATTTAATTATTGTTGACGGCGGTTTATGTTCAGGATTTTCTATTATATAAGGCGCCACCCGTTTAAATTGTTTCAAAGGGTATATAAATAATAATCCGTATTTTTCATTTCCTGGGTTGTAGTTCATATTTTCAGATTGTGTTTTAAAGTCAGAAAATTTAAATATTCCGGCATGATTGTTTCTAATGTAATTGCCTGCCCAAAAACCTTTTCGGCGTCCTTTTTTATATTCATATATAGATTGTTTTTCTTCTTCTAATCCTGAAAAACCGGTTGGAGACGTTTCTATTTTTGATATAGTAACTACAGGTTTATTTGAAGTGTCAGCAATTGTTTGAATTTCTTCCGATTTAGAAAAATATTCTCCGTTTTTCTTTGTGACACTGCTTATTTTTCGGCCTTTAACTTCTAAATCTCTAAATACATCATACGGATCTTCAATATATGTTATCGGATATTCTTTATAATTTTTCTTTGTTTCAATTATATCATCGGGAGTTTTTTCAGTAATATTACGCTGGAGAATTTTTCCGTTCTTATCTTTAAAAGTTAAGATTCGGGTATTATATTCTTCCGGTTTGAAATTATGCCCTATTTCAACAATATCATAAGTTTTTGCTCTTTGAGGATATTTTATTCCTTTGAGCTTTTCCGTGAGTTTTATGCCGGTTTGTTTACTTATGAGGCAATGTCCGTTTGTATTGAATCTTAAAACCATAAACAGTCCTTTAGGTATCTAAAGGACTGTAAAAATATAATTTGCTATCTAACTTTATTTTCTTCACCTTTAATTAATCTGACAATATTTGAACGGTGAAGGTAAATAATGTATACAGCGCCCAAACCGCAGTACCAAACGTAAGCAATCGGGTTATGTAAGTACCACATAATAAATGGTGATATTGCAAGTGCAATAATAGAGCCCAGTGAAACGTATTTAGAAATATATGTTATGGTCCCCCAAATTGCTGCAATGATAAGTCCAACCTGCCAGTTAAGAGCAAGTATTGTACCGACTCCTGATGCAACTGATTTCCCGCCTTTAAAATTCAGAAATACAGGTTTGCTGTGTCCTATAATAACAGCAATGGCAGCTATGACAGGGTAAATTCCGGATGTTGAATGTAAAAAATTACTTGCAAGTATGACAGGTAATGCGCCCTTGAGAGCATCAAGAAACATTACAATAAAAAACCAGTTTTTCCCAAGAACTCTTTTTACGTTTGTTGCTCCTGTAGATCCTGAACCGACATTTCTGATATCCTGTCCTGTTTTTGATTTTACAATCAAATATCCTGTTGGAATTGAACCTATTAAATAGGCGATTACTGTTGTTATTGATGCATATATTAAACTGTTAATCATACTTCTCTCCAATTGTATATTTTTGTATATTCTTGTACTTTTGACACTAGTAAATTATATCAAAAAATGTTATAATAAATACATAATCCCTGTCATAAAGTTAAGGTTTGTAAAAATTATTCACCCCATTGAAATCGTGTATGAATAAATGGACTTTATAAAGGTAAGTGATTTAAAAGTAGTATCGTAGTAAAAAAGGAATCTATGGTCAGTATAGACAAGCAACATTGGTTAACACAAGGAGTACTGCAGATTGGACACAAGGTACAATCACCATCAGGCGGTGTGCATTTTGGCGGCGGCAGTTCTGCAGGAAAAGTTAACTCTTTGCAAGACCGTCTTGCTGCAATAGATAAAGGAGAGATTCCTTCAAATTCTTATGCTGTTTCATCAGGCAGGCCGCAGGGAAATACCTTGCTTGATAGGCTTGATGCTATTGGTACGGGGGAATTGTCTCCACAATTTGGAACAAATGAGAAAAAATTAGATTGGACGATGTAAATTTTTCTAATTTACTGTGTTTGGTTTATGCGGCCAGTAATTCGTTATGCTAAACTTGCTGTATGAAACTATTATCTGAGGCTATTGAACTGCATAAAAAGGGGAATATTTTAGAGGCAGAAAAGATTTATAATGAAATATTACGTTCAGAACCCCAAAATATACAAGTGATTGATTTACTTGCAAATATAAAACTTACGACAAAAGATTTTCAAACTGCTTATACTTTGTATCACAAAATTCTGGAATTGGATTCTGATAATAAGGATGCTCTTTTCAATATTGCTATTTCTGCCAAAAATCTTGGACATTTGGCTGAAGCTATCGATAGCTATAAGAAGGTAATAGAACTTTATCCGGATACGGAAGAAGCATATTATAATATTGCTTCTTTATATTCTGATTCAGGTGATATGGATGATGCAATTAAGTATTATAAAAGAGTTTTAGAAAATAATCCCGATGATAAAGAAACAAAATATTTTATCGGGATTGCGTATATGAAAAACAGGCAATATAAAGAAGGGCTAAAATTTTTCGAAAACAGACTTTGCAGGCTAAGTGCAGTTGTGACTCAGGAACATACATATCCGAATCTTATGCAAAATGCAAAACTCTGGCAGGGAGAATATGTGCCTGATAAAACGATTTATACATATTATGAAGCCGGATTCGGTGATGTTTTGATGTTTGCAAGATACCTGCCGTTATTAGAGAAAAAATGTAAACATGTAATTCTTAAAACGCAAGTTCCTTTAGAAGAGTTGTTTAAAGAAAATTTCTCTAATATTCATGTTATGCATTATTTTGAGCCTGAAAATAAGATTCATTTTGATTATCATATTCCGATACTCAGTCTGCCTTATGTATTGGGATTGGATGAAGATGATATGTTTGTTGCTAAAGGCGGATATTTAAAAGCAAATCCTGAAAAAGTAAATTCTTATCATAAACGTTTTTTTGATAATAATTATTTTAAAATTGGTATCAAGTGGCAAGGAAATACAATGTATGATTGGGATAGAGTAATTGATGTAAAAGAATTTATCAAGCTCTTTCAAATTCCGAATACAAAATTTTATTCATTCCAAACTTTTGAAGGTTCGGATGGTATCAACGAGTTAAAAAAATATTACGATATTGTAGATATAGGGTCGACTCTCAATAATTTTTCGGACACGGCAGGAGCGATTGAAAACCTTGATTTAGTTATCTGTAACGATACATCTTTAGCACATGTTGCAGGTGCGATGAATAAGCCTTGCTGGGTACTTTTACCATATTTATATAACTGGCGCTGGCATCAGGATTTAACAAAATGTGATTGGTACGATTCAGTAAGATTGTTTAGGCAGGATAATCCCGGAAATTGGGATTTTGTATTTGAATGTTTATATAAAGAATTGAATCAATTAATTAAATAGATTAAAAAGTTTTTTAAAAAAACTGTCTTTTTTTTCTAATTGTTCAATTCTTTCAGAGAGTTTTTTATTATGTTCAATGAGTTCTTGGATTTGTTCGGACAGGATTTCGTTATCACGTTTATAGCCGCCTGCCTCAATAAGTTTTTCTGCCATATCAGAATTTCTTATATCGTCCGTAATTTTTTTTGCCACAGATTCTGCAAGCATTTGAAGGGTCTGGGTTGAAACATCAAGGGTCAAGTTTCTCAACTCAGATTTTGGATAAGTCATTTCCATTGGAGTTGTATCATCAATTTCTGCAAGGGCTGTATTTACAGGTTCTTTTTCTTCTCTGTTAGGGTTAGTAATATTTCCCAGTTTATGAATTATTTGTTCATCGGAAAATCCTTGGGCTTTCAGATTAATTCCTTTTTTAATCCGTTCTATTGCATAATCGTCATAATATTCTTCTTTTGATTCGTCTTCATAGACGGCATCTATATTCCACATTTCAATAAATGAAATCAGTGTTTTTCTATCTATATAATAGTTTTCGTTGTTTAATTTTAAAAGAATATCATTTTTATTATACATTTAATCTAACCTTATCTCTTTATTTGTCTTGCAATATCACGTTCTTGAGTTTTCTTGGTAATAGCTTCTCTTTTATCGTAAAGTTTTTTACCTTTAGCAAGTCCTATTTCCAGCTTTGCCAGTCCTTGAACAAAAAACATTTCAAGAGGGATAATTGAATATCCGTCTTTTTTTACTTTTGTGTGAATTTTTAGAATTTCTTTTTTGGTTAAAAGAAGTTTTCTTACTCTGTCAGGTTTATGGTTATACCTGTTTCCTTGTTCATAAGGAGAAATATAGGATCCATATAGAAAAACTTCTCCGTCTTCGATTTTTGCAAACGAATCTTTCAGGTTAACGGCATTTCGTCTTATTGACTTTATTTCCGTACCTGTCAGAACGATTCCGGCAGTATATTTTTCAAATATAGTGAAATCGTGGAATGCTTTTCTGTTTGTTGTGATAATCTTTCTGCCCATAGTTTGAATTATAATCCAAACTTGGATGATTGAAAAGAGTCTCGTTTTATAAATTCCCTGTCAATCTTGTTGAGACAATCGAGTTTTTTGCCTATCCAGCGTGGAGCAATTAATTCCTTTTTTAATCCGTTTCCTGCAAGTCTGTGGATTGTTGTTTCTGGCGGTAAATATTCAAGAAAATCGCAGACAGTGTTTATATACTCATCTTCTGGCATAAAATCAACTTCACCTCTTTCGTACATTTCGGCAAGTTTTGTGTTTTCTAAAGCACAGAGCATATGAATTTTTACACCGTCAACCTTTAACTCCGCAAGTTTTTGTGCGGTCTCCATCATTTCATCATGGGTTTCCCAGAGTCCTAATATAACGTGTGCACAGACATTTATTCCGTATTCTTTTGTTTTTTCATAACTTCTCAAAAAAGTTTCAAAAGTTTCACCGCGGTTAATTTTTTTTAAGGTTTTGTTATGGATAGATTGGAGCCCGTACTCTATCCAGGTGTAGTAATCCTTTGAAATGTCACTTATGAGTTTTAGTTTGTCATTATCGACACAATCAGGTCTTGTACCGATTGATAATCCTACAATATCAGGGTGAGCAAGTGATGCTTTGTATATTTTTTCAAGTTCATTTACCGGTTTGTAGGTATTTGTATATGCCTGAAAATATGCCATAAACTTTTCGGCCTTAAAACGTTTGGAAAGCGTTTCTGCACCTGTTTTGACCTGTTCTTCTATTGATAAAAGGTTTGAATGTGCCTGTGAAAAACTACCTGATCCGTCACAAAAAATACACCCTCCGGTAGATATTGTCCCGTCACGGTTTGGACAGGAAAATCCCGCATCAAGGGTGATTTTATAAACTTTTGCTCCGAATTTGTTTTTTAAAAACGCACTAAACTGGTTGTAGCGTTTGTCTGTATTATTAAAAAACATTATTGATTTTCGTTTTTATCTTCAACAATCGGATATACATAGTGTTCGCCGCAGTTTGGACAAACAACTTCTTGCTGTTTTCCTTCTTCAAGTTCTGCAACTTCAAATAAAGTTCTGCATCCTGATTGTGTACATCTTATTGCCCATGAAGGTCTTACTAATCTTGCCATAATATAATATTCTCCTTCTTTTCTAATATAGTATCATCAGAAGGTGTGTTTGTAAATATATCTGCTTGAAATTTTACCTCGAACTCTGTTAAAGTAGTAAAATAAATAAGAGGATTAATATGAGAAGATTTTTTATATGTTTATTGATGTCTATGCTTTTAGCGGCTCCTGTATTAGCACAGGCAGAATACTGCTGTGAGGTTCCGGAAAAACTTGCATCCCCTGTCGCAAGAGGGATAACAAATGCATTAGGATGGAATTTTTGGACCAAAAAAGCTGCAAAAGTAGCTATAATAAAAGTTCTTAAACGAAATGCCGATGGTGATTATGATGTGAAAATAGATTCATATTCCGCGATGGATTTGAAAAAAGGAAAATTTAAATCCGTTGAAATCAAGGGTGAGAATATAAA
The DNA here is from genome assembly GCA_944324855.1 of Candidatus Gastranaerophilales bacterium. Classification (GTDB taxonomy): domain Bacteria; phylum Cyanobacteriota; class Vampirovibrionia; order Gastranaerophilales; family Gastranaerophilaceae; genus UMGS1585. Next base: position 29,312 of record CALUXY010000012.1, read on the forward strand.
TACTCACGGAGTTTATGTTTCATCGGTTGTTATGAATACGATATGCGACTATAATCATGTTGATTATTGGAAGCGCCCTGTAATCTTTTATACGGATTTACCATTGTATTTCAATGCAGTAATTACAGAAGAAGATTTGAATAAAACATTAGTTGATTTAGGGTATATTAAAAAACTTACAGATTTAAATATTGGCGGAGTTTCATTATTCACTGTAGATAATGTTGTTTTCAAGATGAAAAATAACAAGATATATCTTATTGCACAGATGAAAGCTCCTTTTTTAATGGGGGAAAGAATTGTTAAATTTACATTCTCCGGCAAACTTAATGTGGAAGATGGAAAGATTGTTCTTGATAATCTGCAGTCTGAAAATCTCCGAAACATAAACTTGAATGCATTTGTTGATATTATAAATTCCATGAATCCGTTTGATTTACCTTTGAGATTATTTAGAGGTGCGGATTCAACATTATCAATAAATAATATCAAAATACTTGACAATAAAATGTATGTTGATGGTATCATGGTCATAAAGAGGTCTTGTGATGGGCAAACGAAAGAAGAAACAGAATAATAATCTGAGAAATGTAGGTCTTGGAGCTTTAGTTGCTCTTATTGGTATATTTGGATATTTAAATTATGTAGATGGAAATATTAAACTTCCTTCAATAGATATTTTTTATAAACATAAAAATGCTGCAAGAATCGAAGAACCTATAATTCCGCAAGAACCTGTTTCAAAGCCTGTTGAAACAACAAAAGAGCAGCCGAAAGTAAAAATTTACTTTATCGGGCAATCGAATAATAAATCTGTTTATCGTACGGTATTTAGAGTAAATGATTCAGGTTTGTCTGATATTGAATATGCCGTAAGATGTCTTTTGCAAGGACCTACAAAGTATGAAAGAAGCAAAGGGATTTATTCAGAAGTTCCGCCTGCAAAGTTGTTATCTGTCACGGAAACACCTTATCGTGTTGTAATAAATGTATCGGATTCTTTTGCATCAGGCGGAGGTGCTGATAGTTTATATAAAAGGATGTACCAGTTAATTAAAACCGTTAATTTCAATACAGATAAGCCTGTGTATCTTCAAATTAACGGTAAGATGGTTGAAACTCTCGGCGGTGAAGGCTTAATGTTAAAACAGCCTCTTAACGGGAGTTCTCTAGATGACTAAAGATTTGGATTATTATTTAAATCTTGACTGGACTCTTATAGAAGGTGAGGATTTGGATTTTAACGGGAATCCTTATCATTATATAGAAATAAAAGAAATTCCTAGTTTTGTTTTTTGTGCCAAAACACGTGAAAAGGCATTGGAACATTACAAAAAACAGTTGAGATTAACGTTAATGATAATGCTTGAAGATGGTGACAGAATTGTAGAACCCGGCGAAGAAATTGATGAGTAAGTTAGAAGTATACATAAATAAATTACAGTTATCCGATTTAGATGCATTGATGGAAATCGAATCAACGGCGTATGGACCGCATCATTGGTCAAGAGATTCTTTTGTCGCAGAACTGGGGAATAAAGTTGCAAGATATTATGCAGTCAAAAATACAAATGCAGAGCTGGTTGCATATATTGGAGTTTGGCATATAGTAGATGAGGCTCATATTACAACAATTGCCGTTCATGAAAACTACAGAAGGCATCATATCGCAGAAGCGCTTATTGCTAAAATGTTAGAGGATTGTTATAATAACTATATTAAATATATTACGCTGGAAGTTAGAGCTAGTAACCTTCCGGCAATAAATCTATATAAAAAATACGGGTTTAAATCTCTTGGCGTCAGAAAAGGATATTATCAAGATAATGGTGAAGATGCTTTGATTATGTGGACTGAAAATATCTTTAATGACAGCTTTAAGGATTTATACAAAAAAAATATTGAAGAAATAGAAAATTATCTGATAATAAATGAGTAAAAGGTTAGAAGCACAACTTAATAAATTTATTAATAACGGTGAAGCCGCAAAATTCACTCTGGGCACACTTGTATTGATGTTGTGCTGCGGACTATTAATTATAATTTCAACTTTTACGCAGTTAAATTTTACTCATCCTATAATTCCTTTGGATTTATTTTCTCATTGGGATAAGTATTTTTCAGATACAGGTGCACATTGGCAATATTTCATGAAACATTACAGGTATATTCCGCAGATACCTGCAATATTTTTTATCTTGAGTTTGCTGGATAGAAAATATTCAATGCTTACAGTCGGCGGTTATATTCTGCTTGGACTTGCAGGGTATCCGATATTTGCTCTGGGTGGCGGCTGGAGATATATTTTTGAATACGGTTTCTATTATATATTAGGATATATTCCTGCATTATTTTTTGCCGGCTCAATTCTTAAAGGAAACCACTCATTTATTAATATTCTAAAAACGGCTTTTGTAGGTGTCCTGGTTGTTCATCTAACGGGTAGTTTAGGGATGATTTTTATTGCAACTTTAAAACACGAATCTTCTATGGTTATATTGGGCTGGATTCTTACCATGAGCGGTATGAAAATGGTTTATGATATGTTTTTCTCTGTTGTTGCAATTTATCTTGGGCAAATTGCAAAACGTATCCTCTGGATTGTTATGAGCTAGGGGTTGGGGTAAATGTATTTGGTTGAGTATCGCATACTCGTTTAAGTTTTGTATTCCCCTGTTATCATCTTTAAATCATCAAGCGGATGATTTGCAGAAATCACGTCATAGTATTCTGTTAAACTCTTTGTAAGAGTCGGGTTGAGCATTATAGGAGAACATTTACTTAAAAATATGTGTTTTAATCCTATTTCTTTTAATTGAATAATGTTTGAGATTATATGTTTATCGCATTTTGAAATAAATATTGAGATGTCGATTCCTGATTTTTCCAGTTCATCTTTAATGGTATCCAAGATATAGTATATAAGTGAAAAGTCAGAAGAATCGTTAATATATAAGATATTATCATCTTTAATGAATGTTGAAAAACTGATTACAAATATATTATCCGGCATGTTTTTTAACAAGTTTTCATAATACATTCGGTTTTTCTGATTATGAGTTTCCGGAGCAAATATTATAACGTGTTTATATTTTTCTTTTTCCGTAAGTAATTGTTCCAGTTGTTTTTTTATCTCTTGTATAGAATATCCGATATTGATATTTTCTTTTTGTTTCCCACGCTTAAATCCTTTTGCTTCGTTTGCGGATTTTACAAGCTCTGAATAATCGTTATTTTCAATTTTTACAGCACCTTTAGGAACAAAAAAATCAGTTGTAAAAAGCCGTCCTCTATATAAATATTCAACATTTTCGGTTGCGTATTTTGTAATTAATATTCCTCCCGGGAAATTTGCAAAATCCAAAAGACAGTTTTCTACACCGATTCCAAAATGACCTCTAAGGTGTTCATACTCTCTAAATTTAGGATATATATGCGCTTGAATCATTTCTCCGTGGGTATAGATATCTATATTTTTATCCTTAGTATACTCAAGCAAATCTTCAAGTTCTCTAAGACTATGTCCTGCAACAAGAATAGCTTTATTGGGACGTGTAGATAATGAGACTTCATATTTATCAGGCTCTCCGTAACGTTCTATCTTTAGTTGTTGAATCTTTTTATAGATTTTGTTATCAGTATTAGTGCTATTTTTTATCTCGTCAAGAATATCTTGTAAATTCCCGTCCGGATAATTTAGAAAGTTCAATAGTACCAAAATTTTTTGAAAACCGTCTTCTATAAGAGAATCGTTTTCTGAATAACTTTTTAGTTCGACTACATTTATACATAAACTTTTGATGATAAATGCCATAACCTCAAGCAGATTTTTTCTCTCCGGTGATAAGTGTTCGGTTCTATTCGTATATTCTTTTTCTCCTTGTTGGATTAATGATGTAATGTCATCCACTTTCTCATCAAGTTTAATATTTGTTTGTATAAATTTAGGTTGAATATCTTTTTCTTTGCATATTTTTAAATACGTATTTTTAGAATCAATAGTTAAAGCTTTAATCTTTAAAATTATTTCAGAGAATTGTTTATTCTGGTATTCCATATTTGCCATTAGTGTAGAAATTGTTTCCAGAATAATTTTTTCGGCATCTTTATTATGTCCGCCAAAATTTCTTAATTCGATTGTGTAAAAAGCAAGTAGTTTTAAATACATTATGAGTATTTCTTGCAGGGAAGATGTTCTGGGACCAATCGAACATATCCCCTTTGATACACAGCTGTCATATTGGTAATCTTCGTAGTAGTTATAAAACATAGTAATAGTATTATAATTTATAAGTGGGTATTGTATATTCTCTTACTGTATATAAAAAACAGACTGTCTGATTAGACAGTCTGTTTAATTATTGCAATGTTATTTAATTAAACATTTACAAGTTTGCTTGATTGCTCAAGTTGTAATGTTACTGTTGTAATATCACAAACAGAGCTTGGTCCGAAGTATTGAATAGCACCAGGGAACAAGTATCTGTCATTTAATGCCCAGTCTTCTCTGTTTTGTTCAAGTTTTTTGAACACAGGGCCGTCAAGTTCCACCAATGCTTTTTTGATAACCGGTTTCATTTCTCCGTGTCTGCGTTCCATATTCATCATCATAGTAAGAGGAACACCGCCTGCAATCCATTTGTCTGCAGGTTCTGTTAAGTTTCTTACTGATGATAAATAACCTGTTAAACCGAATGAGATTAGTGCAAATGCATTATAGCCTAGTGAATAACAATAATCTGCATCAAAGTTTGAAGGGAATGCGCATCTTCCTTCGTAACCGAAGAAGTGAGCCTGTGCGTTGAATTTACCGATATATTTACCTTCAAGTTTCATTTGTTCAAGTCTTTCTGAAATCATTTCAATAAGAAGTTTTTCTGTTTCAATCTTAGAAACTTGAACATTTCCGTGCGGGTCACGGTCTGCAAGTAATTGAGTTTTAATTAATGCAGGGAGTGAATTGTAAACTTTTGCATTGTCTGCAGATAATCTGTTTTCTACAATCGCAAATTTTTCACGAATAGTTGCTGCATTAACGAAATCAGGATCTGTTTCAAGTTCTGCCATGATATCATTAAGGTTTGCAATCATAGATTTCATTTCCGGTATAAATTCAATCAAACCTTCCGGAATTACTGCGATACCAAAATTTTTACCCATATCTGCACGTTTTGCAATTATATCAACCATATAATCAATAACAGAAGATAAAGACATTGATTTTGTTTCAACTTCTTCTGATATTAATGTAATATTCGGTTGGGATTGTAATGCCGCTTCCAATGCTACGTGTGATGCACTTCTTCCCATAATTTTAATAAAGTGCCAGTATTTCTTAGCGGAATTAGCATCTCTTTCGATGTTGCCGATTAATTCTGCGTAAGTTTTTGTAGCAGTATCAAACCCGAATGAAATTTCGATTTGTTCGTTTTTCAAATCTCCGTCGATAGTTTTAGGACATCCGATAACCTGGATACCTGCGTTATTTTTTACAAACCATTCAGCAAGTAATGCAGCGTTTGTATTAGAATCATCACCACCGATTATTACAACAGCAGAGATACCAAGTTTTTTACAAACTTCTAAAGATTTTTGGAATTGATCTTCTGTTTCAAGTTTTGTTCTGCCTGAACCAATAATGTCAAAACCGCCGGTATTTCTGTATTCATCAATAAATTCATCGGTGAATTCTACATACTTACCGTCAATAATACCTGAAGGTCCACCCAAGAATCCGTATAATTTGCTGTTTGGGTTAGATTGTTTTAAGGCATCATATAAACCTGCAATAACGTTGTGTCCGCCAGGTGCTTGTCCGCCGGATAAAATAACACCGACATTTCTTGCTTCTATTGATTTTGAATCATTAGAAGATGAGAATGTAATAACCGGTTTTCCATATGTATTTTGGAATAATGCTTTGATTTCAGCCTGATTTGCTACTGATTCTGTTGCAGAACCTTCTTTATAAATCAGGTTGCTTATACCTCCTGCAAGTGAAGAAGGTAATTTAGGTTGGTATTTTAGTCTTTCTTCTTGTAATGGTGATAAATTTTTCATTTTCGCCTTCCTTTATTAATAAACAGTGTAACGTAATTAATACAAATATTATATCTCAACAAGATTAATTTACTACATTTAAATCATATATATTATTTGAAATTATGTTAAACTGTTATTATCATGGCAGAAAAATATGATTTAATATTTAGTCTTGGAACTTTTCCTCTTGTTTCATTATTGTTGAAAGAAAAGGGGCTTCAAATTTTTGATTTTCCTTTTGATAATGTTATAGGGGCAGATTTTTTTACACGTATGAGTATGCTTTTACTTGATTGCAATAATTTTATGGAACAAAAAAATATTGTGGCTCAAGAAAATACTCCTGTAGAAGGTGTTACCCAATTTAAAGACACAAAAACAGGGTTTATATATCCTAATGATTTTAATCCAAAAATTCCCGTTGAAAATAATTATCCGGCAGTTAAAGCAAATTATGATAAGTATATTAAGAATTTAAGAATTTGTATAGGTGCAGCAAAAAAAATTCTTTTGATATATGTTGAAAATCCTCAAATGAAAGAGGATGAAGCTGATAATGCTTCATTAATTCTTGAGGCATGCCAGAGATTCAGAGATAAGTATCCTCAAAAGGTAGTTAAAATTTTGTATGTTAGAAATAATGATGATTTAGAAAATGTAAAAGTAATCGAACTTGAAAAAAATGCAGAAAAAATGGAATTTAATTTCTTCCGTAAGTTTTCTGATGCATCAGCTCCAATTATTGAGCCTTCAATGCTTGCTATGGCTCTTGAAGGTATTAAACTGAAAACTAATTGGCGTATGAAAAAAATATTATTTTACCAAAAACTTCTTAAATCAATAATCGAGTTTAAACAAAATCTTCGTTAAACTTTTTTCATTTCTGATATTTTCGGATCTAATAATCGGCGGCCTACTTGTTCAAAATTAACCGAACAGAGTTTTCTATCTCCGTAGTTTATTATTTTTTCAACTATACCTCGCCCGAATTCTGCGTGCACAATTTGATCTCCCTGCTGGATATTATCACTTTCAACAATATCTTCATCAGGAATTTCTGCAGAATAAACAGGAACTATAGGGGTTTGTGATGTTTTTGTTTCAAGTTTTTCATCGTGTTTCTTTTCGATTGGTTTTTCTATTTGTTCTTCAACCGGATCCGGTTTATTTGCTTCTTCTTCTGCTGCTTTTTGGGCATCTTCCATAAGAATTTGTTCGGTAATAGAAGGTTGACGCGGTTCTGTTTGAGGTGCTTCCGATGCTATTTCTGTATCTTCAATAATTTCAGGTTTAGATTCCGTGCCAGGTTCTTCAGACGTTGTTTGTTCTGCAGTTTCTTCTACAATCTCTTCGTCTGTTGCTGTAACTTGTTCCGGTTCAATCTCTTCTTGTTCTGGTACATTTTCTATAACGTCATCTATTGGTTCAGATTCCTCGATTGGATTTTTTTTTTCTTCTTCCAATGACTCAATCATATCTAAATCTGCATCCGTCAATGCTGTATCATCTTCTTCCGGCTCATTTGATTTAAATAAATCACTAGGATCAAGACTTTGAGTTACTTCTTCCTCTGTTAAAGGCGGAGGGGCAGATATCGCTTCCGGAATTTCATCGTCATCAATATCTATTGATAGCCCCATAAGTTCTTTTTGAACTTCGTTTGCCATGTTTTCAAGATTTGCATCTTCTTTCGGCTGTTTTACTGCTTGGATTTCTTCCTCTGGCTCATTAACAGGTTCTTCTTCAATGATTTGTTCATCTTCTGTCAATTCTTCAACCGGCTCTTCAATAATTGGTTCATCAACTGCCGGCATTTCCATAACCGGTTCTTCTTCGATGATTTGTTCATCTTCTGTCAGTTCTTCAACCGGCTCTTCAATAATTGGTTCATCAACCGCCGGCATTTCCATAACCGGTTCTTCTTCGATAACTTGTTCATCTTCTGTCAGTTCTTCAACCGGCTCTTCAATAATTGGTTCATCAACCGCCGGCATTTCCATAACCGGTTCTTCTTTAACTATTTGTTTAAACATGTTTTCAACAACCGGTATATTCTTATGTTTTTCAATTGGTTGTGGTTCCGGCATGATTTCGTCAATCATTTCAATTTCTTCAAGTTTTATGATTAACGGAACAAATTTTGTTGATTTTCCGTAAAGAATAAATTCATCTTCAGCAAGTTTATTTAAGAAAATATTATATGCTCCAAAATCATTTTGTTGTTTCATTGGAGTAAACATAATCATATTTTTAGAGCATTGTTTTAATTCTTCTATATATTTGTATGAATAAGGGCAAACAATGGATGTAAACACATTTTTGGATGCGAAAATCTTATTCAAAACTTCTTTATCTGAATTGTTGTTATTTAGTGCTGTTACTGTATAGAAATTAATATTTTGTTTTTCCATTTGGTTATAAATGTACAAAATATATTCTTTTTGCAGCGAATCATTCAATCTTGACAGATCTATTACCAATGTATTATCAGATTGCAGTTTTTTATCTAAGATTCTGAAATCATTCTCTTCTTGTGCAAATATTCCTGCTTTTTCAAACTGCAATAATTTATTTTTAAGAATAATTAGTTGAAGCTGCTGTGATTGCTTGAATTCATAATCAACAGCCATATTAAAATCATTAAACGGAATATATTCGACCGTTTTAATATATGCATTTAATTCTGAAAAAATATCCTGAATAAATGCTTTGTATTCGTCTGTTAAATCATTGAAACCTCTATCAAAAATATAACCTATGGAATTTTTATCAAGAGGAATTTTAAAATCTTCAGCTGCGGTTATTTTGTTTCCTTTAACTTCGCCTGTAATATCTATAACAACCGTTTTTCTTGAGTTAAGTTCGTTTTGCTGAATAATATTTTCAAGTAATTGTGTATATTGATATGATTTTTCAGCACAAATAATCGGTTTATCTTTCAACATTTTTGCAGATACAATAACGTTTGTATCTTTTTGTGCGATTTTACCTATGAGCATAGGGTCCGATTTATCAAGAATATTCACAACAAAATCATCGTTTAATATCTCGATTTCTGATTGTATTGAAGGTACGGAGCCATCATAGGCTTGAACTGTACCTTTGTAGTTAAAAATTAATCTTGCTATTGCAATTTTACCGATTCTTGATGATTCAAGATGCAGAATTTGCGCAATATACGTATTTTTTAAATCCGTAATTTTAATAAAAGATGCTAAAGCAAGTTCTTCATCATACGTAAGTTTGACCAGATTATTTTTAACTTCAATAATATTCATTCTTCAATAAACCTTTATAATATTAATTTACATTTATTTTATCATAGTGAATCCCCGTGGTAAAGTTTTTTTACTAACTTTTCGGGGTGACACCTTCCGGAATTCTTGTGTAAATATCTTCCATTGTTAGTTTTACAGGGGTGTAATCGTAATTCAAAAGATATTTTATTGCATCCTGAGGAGTATTTGCAACAAAATATAATTTGCTTGCCGTATCTTTTGCAAACGAATTTTTTATAATATCATCGTAGAATTTTAGCAAATTATTATAAAAACCATTTGTATTCAGAAAGATAATCGGTTTGTTATTGTACCCGAGTTGTTTTAATACAAGCATTTCAGAAACTTCATCAAGAGTTCCGAATCCTCCTGCCATTGCAATTATTGAGTCAGAAGTTTCATCAAGCTTAGCTTTTCTTGTTCTCATATCCTTAGTTAGATAGAATTCATCACATTCATCAAAATGTACTCCGAAGTTGTAGAGTTTTTCCGGCATGATTCCTATTAGTTTTCCGCCGTTTTGTTTAACGGCTTTTGCAATTTCAAACATAGTACCGACTTTGCTTCCGCCATAAACTAAATCCATATTGTTTTTGCCTAGAAGCTCTCCAAGGATTCTTGCATCTTCATAAAATTCAGGTGCAAGTGTACTTGATGATGATGAAAATACGCAGACTCTGTGTTTCATTAGAAATTACCTCCGCCGTTGAGGTAGTATGACGAACAATATAAACCTGTACCCTGTCTTGAACAATCAAATTCTACTTCATCGCTGCTAAGAGAATTACCAAACGGTTCAAGCTTATTTTTGTAAATATTCATACCGAATATATCTTTGCCCCAAACATTTGGTCCAGATTTTCCGTTTGTATCATACATAAGTATTCCTAAGATTTCTCTGTTGGAATGAGATTCTATCCGTGGTTTTGAATACCATTTGAAGGCAAGTGTTGCTCCTGAATCAGTATGGTATATTTCTTTGAATGTAAATTCTTCTTTTGGTGTTTCTCCGTTCATGTATTTTATTTTGTATGATACAACTTTATTCAACGGATGAACTTTCACAAGTGCTGTTATAAAATTAGATAATGTGATATCTCCGTTAGAGAATGTTTTGATAGATGTCGGTATTTCTGCAAAATCGTTATGCACCTGTCTCCATTTTGATACGTTTCTTGCTTGAATAGTATCGTCAATGGAGAGCGGAATTACCAGTAATGCCACCAAAACAAATATTACAAGTAAAATTATAACTTCAACTAATGTGAATGCTTTTTTCATTTATGCCATGTCCAATCGTTTCTTTTCTTTAATCAGCGAATCATAAATCCATTCCGGAACAAAGTTTTTGCCAAGGATTATTTGTCCGTTCATAACATTCGGTGCGTGGAAATCAGAACCGCCTGTTACAATAAGACCGTATTCTTCTGCGAGTGATGAGAAGTGTTCAATAAACGCAGGTGAATGTTTTCTATGATACGCTTCAATCCCTCTTAAACCGCAGTTGACAAGTTTCGGTATCAATTCATCCGCTATCGGAATATCATGAGGGTGTGCAATAACAGGAATACCGCCTGCATCGTATATGATTTCTACCGCATCATAAGGTGTAACGGTTTTTCTTTCTACATATACAGGTGATGAATTGTTTATGTACTTGCTGTATGCTTCCATCACATTTGCAGTACCGCCTACATTGGTTATTGCTTTTGCAATATGAGGTCTGCCGATACTTCCGCCTTCTGCAACCATTGCTTTAACGTCATCAAACTTGATTTTAATCCCTTCTTTTTTGTTGAGTAAGTTTAAAATCTCTTTGGTTTGTTTAACACGGGCTTGCTGCTGTGTTTTCAGCATTGATTTGAAGTCACTGTTATTAACGTCCATAAAGTAGCCGAGGATATGGACTTCGTATCCTTTATGAATCGTATTGATTTCGACCCCTTGAATTATTTCAAGGTTTTCGTTATTTTTCTCAGCATAGTCTTTAGCCACCTTGTAGGAAAGGATATTGTCGTGATCGGTTAGCGCAATAACTTCCAGTCCTGCTTCAACGGCTAAATCTACAATTTTTTCAGGAGAGAAAATCCCGTCAGAATAATATGTGTGAATATGAAAATCTGACTTCATTCCACCCTCCTTTCATCAGACGCTGTTGTGTTCAACGTTGACCTCCAATTCTTCATTATTCATATCTACATTAACATTAATTCTTTTTATTGCAGAGGCAATTCCGTTAACCATTGAAATTTCTACTGCATTAATTACACAAGGCGGGTTGACTGCAACCTCGTATCTTTCAGGGAGCATTGTTGTTAATCGCTTAAGTGAAGTCAAATACTCCATTCCGATAACACTGTCATAAGATCCGCAGAATCCGGCATCTGTTATGTATGCCATATTGTTGATTATTTTTTCGTCCGATGTTTGGACATGTGTATGTGTTCCGACAAATGCGGTTAGTCCGATTTCTGACAGGTATCTTCCTACACATATTTTTTCTGCGGTTGCTTCCGCATGAAAATCAACTAATATATACGGGGTAATTTCTTTAAGTTTCAGGATTTCGGATTTCAATATATCGACAGGATTATCAATCGGCGGCATAAATACTCTTCCTAAAGCGTTTATGACTGCAATTTTTATCCCGTTTTTCTCAAATACTCTTGATCCTAAACCCGGGGTAGCTTGGGGGTAATTAATCGGGCGGACAAGTTTTTCCGCACCTTCGATGTAGTTAAAAATTTCTTTTTTATCCCAGATATGGTTTCCGGCAGTCATGCAGTCAATACCGGCCTGGGATAGTTCGTTATAATTTTTTTCGGTAAGCCCGAATCCGTGAGATGCGTTTTCAACGTTTGCAATGATAAAATCGGGGCAAGTATCGGAATTTCGAAGCTCCTCTATGTATTTGGCAACAGCCTTTCTTGCTATTTTACCAACCAAATCTCCAAAAAATAAAATTTTTATTTCTTTATTTGTTTCCATTTTCTTTTATATAATGGGGGAAATTAATCCCCCATTTTACTATTTAGCTATTTCAACCGTTCTGAATTCTCTGACAACCGTTACTCTGATTTGTCCAGGGTAATCAAGTTCGTCTTCGATTTTCTTTGCGATATCTCTTGCAAGTTTTTGTGATGCCAAATCATCAAACATTTCTGATTCAACAATAACTCTTACTTCTCTTCCTGCTTGTACTGCAAAAGATTGTTTGATACCCTGATATCCGTTTACAATTTCTTCAATTTTTTGTAAACGTTTGATATAAATTTCTAAGGTATCACGTCTTGCTCCCGGTCTGCCTGCGGATATTGCATCTGCAAGTTTAACAAGAACCGCTTCAATTGTATTTGCAGTAACGTCATCGTGGTGTGCCTCTATTGCGTGAATGATTTCTTCTTTTTCGCCGAATCTTCTTGCAAGTTCTACACCAAGTTGAATATGTGTACCTTCTTGAGTTTGGTCAACGGCTTTTCCGATATCGTGGAGAAGTCCTGCACGTTTTGCAACATATACGTTTGCTCCGAGTTCAGCGGCTAACATACCGGCGATATGACCTACTTCAAGCGAATGTTTAAGAACATTTTGTCCGTAACTTGTACGGTAATATAAACGTCCTAAATTCTTTACAAGCTCTTTGCTTAACCCCATAACTCCCATATCGAGAGCTGCGTTTTCACCTTCGTGGTAGATTTTCTTTTCTACTTCTTCACGAGATTTTTCTACGACTTCTTCAATTCTTACAGGGTGGATACGTCCGTCCTGAATTAGTTTTTCGAGTGCAATTTTTGCAATCTCACGTCTTACAGGGTCAAAACATGATAATACAACCGCTTCCGGAGTATCATCAATAATCAAGTCCACGCCGGTCAGGGTTTCTAATGTTCTGATATTTCTGCCTTCACGCCCGATTATACGGCCTTTCATTTCGTCATTAGGAAGTGATACAACAGATACGGTTGATTCAACAACCTGATCCATCATACATCTTTGCATTGTGGTAGAGAGGATTTCTTTTGATTTTTCAAGAGCATCTTCTCTGATTTTTGCTTCGTTTTCTCTGATTAATTGCATTTGCTCTTGTGCCAAATCTTGTTTGAGTTGTTCTAAGAGCATATTTTTTGCATCTTCTCTGGACATGCCGGCAATACGTTCAAGTTCTGATATTTGTTTTTGTATTGTTTCAGCCAGATAGTTTTCTTTTTGTTCAAGTTCTTCTTCTTTTTTATCCAGTTGAGATTCTTTGTCAGTTACTTCTTGAATCTTGTTTTCAAGAATATCTTCTCTTCTGGTTAATTTGTTTTCTAAATTGTTAAGTTCTCTTCTTCTTTCTCTTTCATCCTCGTTAATCTTTTCGCGTTCTGCTTGTAGTGCTTCTTTTGCCTGGATTAACGCTTCTTTTTTGATTAAATCTTCTTTTTCGGTTTGCTCTTGTTTCAGGGCTTTAGCTTCCTGCGAAAGCTTGCCGTAACGCTGCTGCAGGAATATAATACCTATTAGTAGAGCTACCGAAACAATCACTAGAATGATTGACAAACCGCTCATAAAGCACCTTATCCTTTTCTATTTTTTTATTTAATACACGATGGTGCGGCACATATAACCTACCGTACGTCATTCAAAATATTCATTTTAAACAATTTTCATCGCATATATCTTAAAAAAATTTATCTACTACATCTGATTTAATCATACCATATAGTAGGGGAAAATGTAAATAGAAATTTGAAAAGTGACTGGGGGGGAAATGTCTTTTCGTCATTACGAGGAGCAAAGCGACGAAGTAATCTCTTGAATAAGTAAATAAGTGATTAGGTGATTAAGCGGGTGAACAGTGATTAGTGAGGAGTGAGTAGACGTTTTTTCGTCATTCTGAGCGTATGCGAAGAATCTCTTTTTTTGACAAGTGATTAAGTGATTAAGTGACTGAGAGACTAAGAAGTTCTGTAATGTTCGACAATGCGGTCCTTCACATCCGTTCAGGACGACTGTAAATCTACTCACTTTTCACTGTTCACTAATCACTAAAAAAAGATTGCCACGCTAACGCTCGCAATGACTGGTTTTATGTTATTACGAGTCGAGTAAATGTCTTTTCGTCATTACGAGGAGGGTAAACATGTAGACCGAGTTTTAACCTTATATATTTACCCCCGACGAAGTAATCTATTGTCGGAGATTGTTTTGGTGACTTACTTTCGTCATTACGAGCGGGTTAAATCTCTAGGATGGCCAGAAAGTCTATTCACTCCTCACAATTCACTATTCACTAAATATTAACATTTGTTACGAAAAATAATTCTTTTGAAATCAGACCATAAAAATTTACTTTTTATTTATAAGAAGAAGTAAAAGAGAGAGGTCTGTACATATGCCAATATTAAAAGTAACATATGAAAAAGATAGCAGCACAGCCGGTTTTGCAACGGCAGGTCAAGAAATTACTGCACGATTACCTCAGGATGCAAACACTATCAGAAAAGATGCTGATATGGGTAATGTTGAACTAACCAGTGCGGAACAAAAACTGGTGGATAGGTTTGTAGACCAGGACACTCTCGATTATTCCAACGAAGAAATGGAAAAAGTCGGCGAAAACCAGATTAATACCAAAGGTGAAGGCGGCGAAGATTTGTCTGAAAAAGATCAAAAAGCAGGTTCTAATGCTGCTGTGGCCGTTGCTGCTACAAGTGCCACTGCTGGTGCAACTGCTGTAATAGCTCTTGCTGCCGGCGCAAAATTATCTGATGGTTTTAGCGGTACTATTATGGGGATAGCTGCTGTAGCTTTAGGCGCAACAAATTTAGCTTTATCAATATCAAATGTTTTTGATCCAAATCTAGATGAACGCGAAAGTCAAACAAATAATGCTGCAGGTAATAATAGTCTTCTGCAACAATATACCGATAAAATGAACGCAGATATGGAGGCAATGGTAGAAGAAAGCGGAACTTATATCGAATTGTCTGATATGACTACTCAAATGACGATGGATAGTATAACAAATATCGGTGCATTACAGGCAGAAATGCAGGTATATCAAGCTCAAGGCAATACTGAAAAAGTTGCAGAATTAAAAGGTCAGATAGAAAAACTTCAAGGAAGTTCAGAAAAAGAACTTGAAGGACCTCAAAAAGATATGGAAACAATAAAAGGTAACGTTGAACAGTATACAGGTAGTAATGCAGAGGCTCAAGGGGTTGCTAGTTCTGGTTCTACTGTTTCAACTTTTTTGCAGGCTGGAGAACCAATGAATAGAAAAGCGCAAGCTTGTATGTATATGCAAATGGCAGCTGCACTCGCTTGTGCTTCTACAATTATTTTTCCTAAATTTTGGACTCCATTTGGATTCCCACTTGATGGCGCAAATGCTGCTATTGGGACAATATTATTTGCAGGGTCTGCAAGCTTATTATTTGGTAGTGCTGCAGTAATGATGAATAAAAATGCAAAATCTGAAGGTAATGCAGCAGATGCAGGCGATGAAATGTCTGATTATGTTGCATCATTGAATGAAAATATTGAAGGTCAAGCCGGATTCACCGAAGCAGCGGCTGCCGGTTACACCGAAACAGATGAAGCATCTACAGAGATGACAGAACAAACACAAAAAGAAACAGATAAAGCTAACCAAAAACAAGCACAGACTTTAGGCGGACAACAAAAACCGGAAGAGAAAAAGAAAGAAGAAAAACCTGATGTAACAGCAAATGCCGGCGCAGGCGCTGGTACAGGTGCCGGCGGGGCCGCTGCATAGTGGATTGTGTCATTCTGAGGCTTCAGCCGAAGAATCTCTTTAGTTAAGTGACTAAGAATTTTGGAAGTGTTAGACCATGCGGTCCTTCGGGGTTCACCCTCAGGACGACAAAATTGCAGTCATTCTGAGCGTATGCGAAGAATCTCTTTAAACAAGTGATTAAGAAAATTCCGTTGCGTTCAACAATGCGGTCCTTCACATCCGTTCAGGACGACGAAAAACAGTCATTCTGAGCGTATGCGAAGAATCTCAATATTTGTGCAACAGAATTTTAACCCATTATATTTACTTATCCTTCACATTTGTTCATGATGACACAAGTTTTTATATAATGCTATTATATAAATCTCTCCATTCCGGATTAAAGCTATTTATTAAATTATTTTTATAATCTCGTTTTTTACCTTTTAGATATTTTTCTCGTGCGATTGCTGATTCTATATTATCAACTTCTTCAAAATATACTAATTTATTTAGATTATATTTTTTACTAAATCCATCAATAAATTTATTTTTATGTTGGTATATTCTTTTCACAAGATTTGATGTTACACCTATATAAATTGTTGTATTATTTTGATTTGCCAATATATATACATAACCTGATTTATTATTCATATTCGTTATTTTATCATATTAAAAAATGAATTAAATAATGTTTGAGATCCTTCGGGTTTCACCCTCAGGATTGTATATGTTACGTAATTCAGTGATAATATTTATTAACAAATGTAAAACAACTAGCAACTTTTTTTATTCAGGGATATTAAATTAGTGAATAGCACTATTTGAAGAAAGGTTTTACACTATGCTTAGCAGTATAAGTTTATTTCGTCCTGCGATAATTAATAATAAACAAACTAAATTTGAACATAAAAACTACTACCCGAACTTAGCACCTCTAAAACAAGATACAATTTGTTTTAGAGGTATGTCTCAGGCATCTGAGTATAAAACAGTATTTCAATATCTTGCAGCTGATATATTAAGCAAACAAAAGAAATACGGCGTAGATGGCAGTTTATTATCTGCAAACAACATATCAAAAGGTATCGACAACTTATTCAAAAATGATGGAGTTTATACACCGTATACACTGAGTAATGCCGGCAAAATCCGTTGGAAAGCTTATGTCCCTCAAGACGTGAGAGAGTTTTCCGTAAATAAAATAAATGATGCAAGAAAAAGCAGATTAGATCATTGGAAAGAGTTTTTGGAAAATCCTGAAAATGATGAAAAAGCAAAAGAATATCCCAAACTCGTATCTAATATCAGCAAAAGAAAGCCGTTAAGGTTTGTTATCTGGCATGCTGTAACAAGTGAATTGAAAGAAAATAACAGACATATTCCGGTTCCTTTCAATGCGAAGGCTTTAGCGCAAACTGTTGAAGATTTTGAGGCAATTCCTGCAATATCAAGAAAAGTAAGATGCTCATCTCCATCATTCTTAGAAATGTATACTCACAGGCTAAGAGATAATTTATTAGAAGAAAAAGGATTATCAAATAACAATGCAGTATGGGTAAAAATACCTTCGGTTAAGCATGATCCTAAAAACAAAGAAAAAAACATTTCAGAGCTTGAAACATTAAGCTGCCGAAACTGGTGTACAAGATCCAGTGTTGATAAAGCGGAAGCTGCGTTAGAAGAAGGCGACTTCTATATTTATCTTGAACGTGATAAAAAGAATAATTTATGGCAGCCATTAATTGGTATGGCATCTTATAAGAATAAAATTGATCAAATTCAGGGTATTGAAAATAACAACGTTATTCCTATCAATCAACTTGAAAACGTTAAATCTTTTATACAAAAAGAAGGTTTAAAATGTCAATCCGGTATAATAGATGAAGGTCCAAAAGCGTATCAACAGATATTAATCTGTGAAAAAATGGCTGAATATAGACCTGACTTTGAAAAATCTTTTGAAAAGGCTGTTAAAGATGAAGATGCATATACCGTATTTAGATATTTGGATAAATCTGTAAACCATCTGGATAATGATAAGTTAGAAATTGGTACATACAAACCTTCATATCTTGCAAATGCAAATAGCGGTATAACTATTCCATACAGTATGATAGGAATTGACGAAGATGTACTTTTGCATAATGTACAAAAAATCAATGGAGATTTGGTTTTATATAACAAAAATCCTTTATATAATTCCTCAATAAAACAATTCCCACCGAATTTAGAAAAAGTAACAGGAAAAATTATATGCAGCAAAGAACAATTTGAAAAATTTGGCGATGATATGAAACGTGTTGTCAAATATAATAGTGATATTGCTGTTCATTAGTAAATTGGAATGTTAAATTCTGTATGTATATTTATGTCGATTAATAACAATAATACTGTTATTACGCAGAAGGGGTAAATCTATTTTTAACAAGTGACTAAGTGATTAGGCATTTCTCGTCATCCCGAACTCGTTTCGGGATCTTACCAACGTTGAATTCCGTCTGCCATATTGATAAGAACCTGAAATAAATTCAGGTTGACAAAATTTTCGTAAATTGTGAATCGGGGTAAATAATTTTCACGTCATTACGAGGAGGGTTAAAAAATGTAGCCGGAATTTCAACCCGTTATATTTACCCCCGACGAAGTAATCTATTGAAAAAATAGATTGTTTCGGCTAAAACCTTGCAATGACTGGTTTTACGTCATTGCGAACGAAGTGAAGCAATCTAAATAATACTATTATATAAATCATTCCAATTAGGATTCAACGCATTAATCAAATCAATTTTTCGTTGTCTTGAGCCTGCTTTTAATTGCTTTTCACGGATTATAGCATTTTCAATATTATCAAAGACTTCATAATAAACTAAAATCGTAAGGTTATACCGTTTTGTAAACCCATCAACTAATTTGTGTTTGTGTTCGTATACTCTTCGAACCAAATTATTTGTTACTCCAATATAAAGAGTAGTTTTATTATAATTTGTCATTATATAAATATAAGATTGCTTCGTCATTTCATTCCTCGCAATTGTACATGTCAAATAATTAGTTACATTTTACTTAAGAATAAAAAGGAGTAACTAATACTGACATCAAGT
>CALUXY010000013.1 GCA_944324855.1 Candidatus Gastranaerophilales bacterium
ACATTTTTATGTCTCCTTTTTATTCTTCTAATGTTAAGAAAAAACAATTTTTGTCACCAAATTACGTAACATATACAATTCTGAGCGGGGCGAAGAATCTCAAGGGGCCCCCGTTTCAGTATTGGACACGATAGATAAAGAGATAAAAACGTTATCCTCTTCTATTAAATCTAACGTGGCCTCCCAATCACAACCAAATACATTTACCCCGGCACCAAGGGCAGCGGATATTGAGGGAGCTGAGGATTTCGGTGCAAACGAAACCAGAACAATTACGATAGATGGTATTCAGTATACCGTTACAAACCGGCAGAGCGTAAGTAGTTCACTATCTTATATGAAAGATACAACGACCGGTGAAGTAACTTTTATCGGGAACTATTTTACGATAAAAGGACAGGCAAACGTTAAGCATAGTATTACACTGAGTGGTCAGTATAATTACGTATATGGCGGCGACCTTGATGATACACTACAAGATATATCCGGTAATAGGTACAATTGTTTTTATGGCGGAGAAGGGAATGACACAATAAACTCTAATGGTCATTTTAATACAATATATGGTGAAGCTGGAAACGATACAATTACTAGCAGGGGGACTTATGCAACTGTCCGCGGCGGAGATGGAGATGATATTATTAATTTATATAGTAACGCTGAACGAAATTATACAATAAGCGGTGATGCAGGAAACGATACATTTAATATATATGGATATTCTTATATATTTGATGGTGGAGAGGGCGACGATACTTTTAATCTATTAACAGGTAATTCTAATAATCTTATTAATGGAGGAGCTGGGACTAATACAGTAACCGGAAGCATTGGCTCAAATACAACGGTCAATGTAGTAGGTGCTAATGCAACAATGGTAGATTTTGCAGTCAATGAAACCAAAACGGTTAATATTAATGGTATTGATTATACAGTAACAAATAATTCATCTGTAGCGAATTCTCTTGTTTATCAAGTTAATCCTTCCGGAAGAATTACATTTAAAAAATTAAAAGCAGGCTACACAATGACGATAAGGGGAGATGAGAATAAAGTTCATAATGTTAATATAGCAGGACAGCGTTTAAACTTTTACGGCGGGAACTTAAATGATACCATTATAGTTAACGAACTCTGGGTAACTGTTCATGGCGGGGATGGTGATGATACTATATCATCAAGTACTTCATATTCTACAATTTATGGCGATGCCGGAAATGATAATATTACACTTACTAATAGCACTTCTAGTACAAGATCCTATGTTTTTGGCGGAGATGGTGATGATAAAATTACAGTGAGTGGTTCATCAAACTATATAGATATGGGAGAAGGTAATGATACAGTAATAACAAATTCTACCGGTAACCGAAACTCAATAATAGGCGGAAATGGAACTAACACACTAACTAATAACGGTTCTTCGAACTTGATATACGGATTTGGATCTCAGGATAATGCTCAGGCTTTTACTGTTGGGTCCGGTGCAACCAAAACGGTAACAATTAACGGTAAATCGTATACGGTTAGAAATACTGTATCACGCAGCAACACTCTTCTTTATGCATACAATCCGGTAAATGATAGGACAACTCTTGCCGGATATTCTCTTGTAATAACTGCTCAAAATGGTGTACAGCATAAAATAGATTATTATGGTTATGATAGTACATTTAATGGGGGAGACCAGGGAGATGATATTAATGTATATAGTCGTCAGGCAACGATAAATGGACAAGGCGGTAATGATACAATCCGAATAAATGGAGCCCAAAATACTGTTAATGGAAATGATGGTGATGATAACCTTGTATTAAATTCCGGTGGAATTGTTAATGGGAATAATGGTAATGATACTATAACAATCAACGTTAATAATACAGCTCATAGTGTTTCAGGCGGAGCCAGTAATGATACTTATAATATAAATGCAGCTTGTAATCCTACAGATACAGGCGGTAACAATATCTATAATATTAACGCAGATAATGTTGATGTTACCGGAGCATCCGGGAATGATACGTTTTATATAAACGGCAGTAACAACACAGTATCCGGAGCAGGTGGGGACGATTATTTTGTTATTGATAATACCGGATATAATTTTATAGACGGCGGTACCGGAAATAACTTTTATGTTGATAATTCAAACGGAAATGCAGAAATTATTAATGCAATAAATGATGCAAACAGCGGAATACTTTATTTTACTTATGTTGGAGAAGAAAAGACATTTGCAGTGAACGGCAAAATTTACACCGTAAGAAACGAAACTACACTTGCCGCATCTCAGGCAACAAATCAACTAAGATATACTTACAATCCTATCACAGGACAGATAACAACTTACGGTTCCAACTTTACAATAACATCTGATGATAGTATAGCGAATATTGGTATTCGCGGGGATAATAATATTGTCAACGGTAGTAAATATGACGACCGAATTATTATAGAAGAAGGTACAAACAACAGGATTAACGGGCTTGAAGGTGACGATAATCTGATAAACGATAGCGCAAACAATTCTCTAATCGGCGGTGCTGGTAATGATACAATAACTTTAAACGAATCCAGTGACAAAGAAATCTCCGGAGGTGATGGTGATGATAGTATTATTCTTAACAGTGATAATAATACAAACATCAATACCGGAGCAGGTAATGATGATGTCAACGGAACAAGCAGTAACAATGTTATTAATGCCGGTGACGGGAATAATAATGTAATGGTAAGCGGTGACGGCAACAGAATCATTGCCGGTGACGGAAATAATCGTTTATCGGCAATAGGGGATAACAATACAATAACCGGTGGTGATGGTAATAATACAATAGGTGTAGACGGCGATAACAATACGGTAACAGACGGTAACGGTGATAGCGAATACAATATTTATGGTGAAGAAAATACATTTACTGCTGCAGGAGGAAATAATGAAGTAGAAATTAACGGTAATGACAATATGTATAACGGTGGCAGCGGAGTTGATGATGTAAATGTCAGAGGGGATGGAAATACTGCAAATGGCGGTGATAGCAACGATACATTTACTGTTCGGAATGGTAATAACAATTTTATTGACGGCAATGCAGGAAATTATAATACACTTTTAGATAGGGGAAACAATACAACTTATCGTAATGTTGTATTGTTAGGGCAAAATCCATTCCAGGCAACATTTAAAGTAGATATAGGAACAACTAACAATAACTACATAACAATTAAAATTGAGTGTCCTTATGCAGTTGATCTTGATTTGAGTACAGCAGAGAAAGCTTTGGATGCTCTTGATGATATTGACGATATGATGAATCAGGTTACAGAACAATTAACAAATATTGGTGCTGCAATTAATCGTTTGGAAAGTGTGCAAGATTATCAAGCAATTAAAATAACAAATTTGATGTCTTCTTTATCAACAATACGCGATGCTGATATAGCTGAAGAATCATCAAATTTCATTCGTTATCAGATATTGCAGAATGCAACAGTGACATTGATGAGTGCAACCCGTAACCTCCGCCGTGAGAATGTGCTTGGGATAATCAATGGAATTATATAGTGAATTGTGAGGCGTGAGTAGAAAGGCAGCTGAGGAATTAAGCAGCTACGCAGCTAAGATGATTGGTAGCTCCGAATATTACAATAATTTTGCCTAACCGCTTAACTTCATAGCCACCTAGCTGCTTTCTTCAATGAGCCGTAGATGGGAGGGTGAGGTGTAGTTTTTAGTGATTAGTGAGTAGACATTTTTCGTCATTACGAGGAGTGAAACGACGAAGTAATCTTTTTGACAAGTGATTAAGTGACTGGGTGACTAAGTGATTAAGAAAGTGAGTAGAGTGCAATTTATTGCACCAGCCATATGCGTGCCCGCTGGTAAATTCCCCGCGTTAGCATAACACAATCATTATTGTGTTATGAGGGTAAATATAATAAGGGTTTTAAGTTTTGTAACAAAAAAATAATTTTGATTAAAGAAATACAAAACCCCTGCCGTTAAGAAATTTATAACACAATCATTATTGTGTTATGAAAAAAGGAGTAAGAATTGGTAAGTGTAGATAAACAGGCGTTAATCAGCCAATTGTGTACGGCATCAAAACTTCAAGGCAAAGAGCTTGAGGAGTATCGCACACGCCTGAACAAAATGTCCGAAACTGAACTCGCTGCGCTTATCTCAGGGGATAAAAAAGATGACAACGTTGATACTGTAGAATTGAATGCTTCACAATCAACAGCAAAAACAGAAATCACAAAAAAAGAAGCAGAAGATTTATCAATAGAAAATATAGAATCAAATGCCAATCAAGCAATCCAAATGATAGATTCGCAGGACGACGGAGATATCAGCAAGGCGTATAACAAACTCAAAGAAAAATTTGATTCAGACCTTGCAAAATCAAATGTAGAAAAGATTATCTATAAACAACTTGAAACGGCTTACTTCTTGAAAGAAGCTCAAGCGAATAATCTTACATACAAAGAATATTATGAACAACGAAAAGAATTGTTATACAAAACCTTTCCAGGTATAGAAAGATTCAACGACAAACAAAAAGACAGTCTGAAAAGAATGATAGATACCCTCTCCCCTGAACAGGTTCAACAGATGCAGGATAAAGTCCTTTCTCTTCCGGAAAAAGGAGTAGAAGGATATGAAGATTCTGTAAGAAATTTCTTGAACGATTTTAAAACACAAACAACCGATTCTGTATTAGTGGATAACAGTACGGATTTTAAGCAAAGTATGAAAGTTCAAACAAAACCGAAAGAAAAGTTTGAACTAACAGACGGCGAAAGATTAATGAGTTTTGATGAAGTATATTCTCTTGAACAAGAGGTAGAATTTAATAAAGATAATATACAAAAGTACAACGAAAGTGCAGCAAAATTTGCATTCTTAAGCGGAGTAAATAAAAAACGGGAAGATATACATCAAATTCTACAAAAACCTCTTTTAAATATCAAAACAAGGAGTACAACCGGCTCTGAAAGTGCCGAAATGTTAGAATCAGAAATGGGAATATACGTTAATATTGCCCTTGAAAAACTTTACGGCAAAGATCCAGAAAAGGTAAAAGCAGGGTTAGAACAAATTACCAATGGCGAAAATCTATCAATGCAGGAAACAGCACAAAGAATTATGGATTTCGTAGATTCAAACTATGAAAAATTGACAGGGGGTAAAAAGTTAGAAGATTACGCCAACGAGATGGCATCAGATTACAAATCCGCTTATGGCGAAAAAGATGCAGCAAATCTTGCCCAATCGTATGTACAAGATCAGGAAGGCGTTGTACAAAACATACGTTCGGGAGTAGAATTTGTCGGTATGGGTGTGATGGTTGGCGGAATGATATTATTTCCTCCTGCCGCACTAGCCGGCGGTGCTCTGGCATCGTTTGGCGGAGTTGGAGTTGAGTTATACAATGAAACATCAAAGGATAGTGTTAATCAAGAAAGAACAAGTGAGCTTCAAAAAGAACTTTTAGTTAATGCTCTTTTAATGGGAGTAGGTATGGGGGCAGGTAAAGCGGGTTCTGCCGTAAAAAATGCACTGAAAGCAAAAAATTCTAAATATCTTGCTAATGCGACAAAAGAGTTTGCAGATTATGATATGAAAACATTTTTTCAGACAGATGCCGGTAATAGATTAAATGCCATCTTAACGGTTTATAATGCCAGACAAGTTGCAGCGGTTGCGGCAGATATTGGAACGGATGCTACAATAAGTTTACTGGGTGACTTAGTTCTCACAGGACAAGTTAGTCTTGAGGGGGAAGGATTTTCTCAGTTTATGTCACTTGTTGCAGGTCATAGAGGTAAGATTGTTCAAGGAATCAAACATGTAAAAGATAATATTAAGGCGAAATTCGGTCCTGATGCAAGACAAATGCCGGACGGAACTGTGTACAAAGTCAATCAAGACGGCTCGACTACGGTCTTACAAGAAGGGGGAAATGATGGAGTTGAAGCTCCGCGTACTACCACGACCGACACTCCGGAGGCAGAGGTAAATGATGGGGCTGGAACTACACGGTCACGAATACAGCAAATTGATGCAGGAGAGTCTGAATTTAAACACTTCACAAGAGAAGAAATTGAGACGTTAAAAAAACAAGATAAAAATGTCAAAGAAATGTCCAATGGAGATGTATTCAGAATTGGCGATGACGGCTCATTTACTAAAATCGGTACCACCAAAGCACCTCTAAAAGACTCGTCAGTTGATTTATCTAATGTTGATGCTGATAAAGCAAAAGTAATGATAAACGATTTTATTAAAGATAATAAACTTGAAAATATCAAAGACCCTATTATCCAAAATAAAATATCAGAACTTCAAAATGAAATATTAGACGGTAAAACAAAAAAACATGCAATGGCTCTATTAAACGTATTTAAAGCGTTTAAAGAAAATAACATTGATACGAATTTCTCACAAAATGCGGTTGATTTCATAACAATTGATAATTACACAAAAGTTATTGATTATATGAAAACTCACAAAAATAACTTTAATCCGGACGAATGCGTCACAAAAATTACAAAAGATATTGTAACGTCTAATAAAACAACAAAACAGTTGTACAATAGAGCAGCCACCCTTGCTGATACTCCTGAAATACAAAATAAGTTTGCAACTTTAATATACAACACCATAAATACTACAACCGGAGATAAATTGGCATCACAAGTAGACATCATTAATAAAATGAATGATAACGTCTTAAAAACTTATTTGAATTCTATGGATAAAACATTATTTAGAGTAGATGAACCGCTTGTTAATGTTTTGAATAATATTGAATCTGAAATTGTTGAAAAATACGTAAGCATATATCTTGGCATGATGAATCAAGTTCCGGCAAGAGAATTTACATCATTAATACTTGGTTTTAAAAATATGCCGGCAGAAATTGCATCACATATCCCTGAAAATATCGAAACCCCAATACTTGAATCAACAATTCTTGGAAACAAGGGTATAATAGACGTATTTAAAAATACAGATTCCAAAACTTTTGATAAAATTCCTGATGATGTAAAAGTAGAATTATCAAATAAAAATAGAGTATACACGGATAAACAACATATTACGGAAGCTTTAGATTTTATTGGAACTCAAGAATTTGAAGATATATCAAATATCATAAAATCAAAATTCCCTCAAATCAACAAGCCGCAATTTGAAGCTAAACTAAAAGCATATTTCATTGCAAATAATACCGGAAACCCTGATAATTTCATTGAATACGTAAAAAATATTGATATAGATGAATTAATAAATATTGCTCCAAGAGTTGAAGATTTTGAAGCTGAACAGTTGATAGAATTCTTAAACTACCATCAACAAAAAGGAACTGAACTAACAGCCGAAAATCTTACTTATAGCGGCAGCCTGACTAAAGATATGCAAAAAGATTTGATGGATTACGACACACTAAGTCAAATTTTATCAAGATTTCCTAACACAGATAGAAGAATAGGACACCTGCCGCAAGAATGGATGGATATAATTCCAAAAGATAGACAAAAAGATTTTGCCAATAATATTTATCAAGAAATCAATTCTTTTGTAACATCAGATAGAAACGATATTGATATTATAACCTTCCAAACAAAATTAACAAAACTGTTTGGAGAAAAAGTTGAAATTGAACAACGTGGAACAGGAAAATATGGAACAGGTTATAAAATTACAGTAAATGGCAAAAAACCTTTTATCTTGAAAGCATTTCATGAACCACCGAAAGAATTCAAAGGTTATAACGTACATGGAAGAACCATAGAACCTCAAAATGCAATGTACGCAAAAGACCGTTCAAATGATTTTGCAGGATTTTATTTCGGACGGGCAGCAGATAAATTTGATAACGATGGATTTATGCTTGTAGAATATCTGCCTGATGAACCAGCCCCTGCACGAACTAAAGATATGTCCATTCCAAAATTGACATCTGCTGATTATGATTCTAATCAAAATCATAATTACAGAAGTGGAAAAATAATTGATTATGGTGCGATGCTTCCAGTAGATAAAACTCTTTTGGAAGATAAAGGTATTGCAAAATATACCCGTATTATATCCAGTAATATTATTGCACTTAAAGGTTCTGACACTTATGGATTTAATGATGCCAGATTAAACATAGTAAAAAACACTGTACAGCAAGCAGAAAATCCGATGCAAGTTGTTGAAGCAATTAATATTATTGAACGCAATATCACTAAAAACGTTGATTCAAAAACGTTACAAGAATTAAAACAAATTAAAAAAGAAGCATTTATTAAACATATAAAAGAAACAAAACCTGATGTTGAACCGGAAGCATATTTTGCGGCATATGATTTAAATAACAAAATATCTAATATTGAAAATATGTTAAAGAATTCATTTAAAGCAACCGGTCTTAATAACGGGGTAACTTTCGCCAGCCGAACAAAAAGCGTACAAAGTATATACGATAAAATTCATTCAAATATGAAAGATAAGCATTTATCTCTTGATGAAGCTCTTAAAAAAGTTCAAGACGGTTACGGACTAAGAACAATCATTGGAGATTTTGATTACAAAAAATATCCTGAAATTGTAGAAATGTATAAAAAAGACCCGGAAAAAGCATACAGAATGGCTGCAGCAAAACAATCAGAACATATTGTTAAAATGTTAAAAAATGTTTTAGACAGACAAATAAATTCAGGCGACTTTGAAATAATGACACTATCTAACTATAAAGGTAAAAATGGTATTCCATATTTAAGCGACACACAAATAAAAGAATTAATGGAATATGCAAATCAAAGGGGTGTAAAACTTGATGTAAAAACAGATGCTAACGGGTTTGCTGAAAATGTCAAAGATTCAGGTTATACTGCATTTCAAATGAATTTGAGATATAAAGACGGCACTGTTGTAGAATGGCAGACACGAGGCGGTGACGTTGACAAATTTGCAGAAGTCGAACATATAATGTATGATTCAAGACAAGGCAAAGATGTAACAGGCGGACGTAAGATTCTTGAACCTCTTTATAAGCCATACGTTGATTTAATTAAAGATATGAAAGATGAAGATTTTGATGAACACATGGCGTATTTAACTGAATATTATAAGCAGCTCAGATTAAAAGAACTTGGATTTGATTATAAATTACCGGAAATGAATCCGAAATTTGATCCAAGAATAAGTGCAGAAGGCTTATTTAAACTTCACGATATGAAAGAACAAATTTTACACCCTGAAAGGAAGTAATCATGAAAGAAATTAATAACAATACAAATATTAAAAATGTATCATTTAGAAATATTCCTCAGGAGAACATAGAAGATTTTGAAGACACATTATCAACTCTTCAAAACAATATGCTGAAAAGATGTGAACTGGAAGTTCCGGAATATGGTGATTTCTCAAGAGTAAAAGAAACTCTGCCTAATAATGACAACTCAACATACGCAGGAAATGTTTCATTAATTTGTGAACCGTCAGAAGATAATCCCCAAAAAAGATATTTAATGTATAACCAGCAAAACCCGCAAAATGTAAAAGGACTTTCTTGTCTTGTAGGTTCCGGTACAAAAGAAGATATCTTGGAATTGCTGAAAGATGAAAATTTTGTAAATAACTTAAAGCAAAACAGTGACAGAATGTCTGAAAAAATGCAAATCATGAAATGGTAATCCGACAGTTATAAATTTAGCCTTTTCTCTGATATTCAAATTGTAATTTTCTTAACAAAATAGCCCTCATATTAATACAGTGTTAATATACTGTATGAGGAGATTTTTGTATGAAAAATTTTGTTATTTTGTTACTTATTATCGGATTTGGTTTATCAGTTGCAGAAAATACACTTGCAAACACTTTATACGGGTTATACAGCGATAATTCCATAAAACAAACTCCTGCAACAGCTGCAGTAAGAAATTCACGTGCAAAAAATAAACGTACTCCTTCAAATAATAAAAATACTAAACAAACAGAATACAATCAAACATACATGCCGGATTATTCATCCAGATATCAGCAAAGACAAAGAGTTGGAAATACAGATGAATTAGTAAAAAAAGGCAGTAAAAACTACGGTCAATACGGTAAAGCAATGCAAAGAACAAATCCTTTAACAATAGATAATCCGTACAATAGATTAAACAACAGTTACATGCCTGCCTGCCAACCGGCTGCTAATGCTGCAGCACTAAATTCCGGCGGGGATGCCGTAAAATTCAAGCGAGGAAAAGATGGAAATATTTACGGATACAATAAAAAAGGTAAAAAAATAGGAGTTTACAAAGTAAATAATAACGGAACTACAACATTATACGACACTCAAGGGAATCAAATGGGAACATTTAAATAAATGAAAAGAGTTATGATATGATTTCATAACTCTTTTTCATTATACATATTTTTATTTCTGCTATTTTACAAGTTTTGCAACTTCATTGGTAATATCAGTTCCGCCGTAAATTACAACACTTTTTGCTAAAACAATCGGATATCCTTTTGATTTAGCATATTGAGAAATAGTTTTTGTTACACTTGCATCAATCGCTGCCAGTTTTCCTGAGAAAGCTTTGTTATTAGCAGCTCTTTTGTTCATAAGTTCTTTTTCATATTTTGCTCTTGCAGCTTGTTTAGCTTGAGGTGTTTTTTGTTTATCTACATCATCTTGAGCATTTTTTAACCAAGTTTTCAATTCAGAAGCTTTAGCTTTTTGTTCGCTTTTCAGTGCTGCAACTTGAGATGAAGAATTTAAAACTTTATCTATGTTTACAACAGCAATAGTAGGAGCTGTAGCATTAGATATTGCAAGATTAGCTGTACCAAAACCAATACCAAATGCAAATGCAACAGCCATTAATAATTTTACTTGTTTTTTCATTACTAAACCTCTCTTACTTCATATTGACAATCCAATTATATCAATAATTAGAAAAATTTCAATAATTTTGAAATTGATTTAGATTTTTTAGATAACAACTCGGCTGCTTTTTCAAACATATTCTTTTTCGGAGGAATTACAACACCATCAGGAGTAACTTTCATCGTTTTGATATTATAATATTTTGTAATTGCTTGATATTCTTTTGCTCCGTCTGCAGTTTCTGTTTTAAACTGTGCATCTTTTAAGATATGGTTTCCTATCTTAATTGTACGCGGACGGTTAAATTGTTCACGCAAAAAAGCAAATTTACCATCGTACGTATAAGCAGATATATCACTTGAAAGTGTTTCAATATCGTATAATTTCCCTTTGTCGGTTGCAGCATCAACAAAATTCGAAACAACATAATTCATGACTTTATTAATTTTATGACCGCCAAGATCCAATGTTTGCGGTTTGTTCATAATTGCGCATAAACGTCCGGCATTGTCTTTCATATATGTTACATATTTGGATTTTACAGGTCCTTTATTATGCTGAACAATTGCAACTTTCATTTTTGCATTATCAGGCAACACATAAGATAAATCTACACCGTAAGAATTCATGAAAAATCTCCTTTTGTTGGCGATACTTTTATTAGAAAAACCATCATATTTTTTTTTGCTATCATGACAAAAAATTGTAACAAAAATGTAATAAATTGGAGATTAAGTGATTAGGCGATTAAGTGATTAAGCAAATGAAAAGAAGTTGGAAATGCGGCTAAGTAGTCAAGTAGTTAGGCCGCTAAGTAAAACCAACACTCCTTGTCAACCTGAAGGGGTAAATAATTTTACGTCATCCCGAACTTGTTTCGGGAGCTTGTCAACGTTGAATTCCAGTGAGTAGTGTGCAATTTATTGCACAAAAGAATTAAGAACATGAAAGATTGCTGCGTTTCGCACGTAATGACGTAAAAACGTCTACTCACTAACCACCCACTTAGCCACTTAATCACTTAATCACTTGTTTAAACAGTTATGTTGTCACTAAAACATGTTTGTGAGAAACTAATTATAAATGACTAATTTATAGTTTAAAGTAGAAATATATAGATAAAGGAAAAACAACTATGGCAAGAAAAACACCATTGGAAAAGATTAGAAACATTGGTATTGCTGCTCACATTGATGCCGGCAAAACCACTACAACTGAGCGTATCCTGTTCTATACAGGTAAAACTCATAAAATTGGTGAAGTACACGACGGTGCAGCGGTTACTGACTTTATGGAACAAGAACGTGAACGTGGTATCACAATTCAGTCAGCAGCTGTTACTGCAACTTGGAAAGGTCACCAAATCAACATTATTGACACACCGGGCCACGTTGACTTTACAATCGAAGTTGAACGTTCACTCCGTGTATTAGACGGCGTTGTTGCTGTATTCTGTGCAGTAGGCGGTGTTCAATCTCAATCAGAAACAGTTTGGAGACAAGCTAACAGATACGAAGTACCTCGTATGGTATTCGTTAACAAAATGGATAGAACCGGAGCAAACTTCTATCGTGTAGTTGACCAAATTAAAAACAGATTAGGTGCTAACGCACACCCTATCAGATTACCTATCGGTGCAGAAGACCAATTCAAAGGCCTTATCGACTTATTCACAATGAAAGCTGAAATCTACACTAACGATTTAGGTACAGATATTAAAGAAGAAGAAATCCCTGCAGATATGCTTGAAAAAGCTCAAGAATACAGAGATGCATTGGTTGAAGCTATTGCAGAAACTGATGATGACCTTATGATGAAATACTTAGAAGGCGAAGAAATCTCTGTTGACGAATTGAAAAAAGGCTTAAGAAAAGCAGTTTGTGATAACAAAATTGTTCCTGTTACCTGCGGTACTGCGTTCAAAAACAAAGGGGTTCAATTATTATTAGACTCTATTGTTGAATTAATGCCTTCACCTGTTGATGTAAAAGCTATCGAAGGTGAATTAGAAGACGGTACAAGAGTAGAAAGACATTCATCAGATGAAGAACCGTTCTCAGCTTTAGCATTCAAAGTTATGACAGACCCTTATGTTGGTCGTTTAACATTTATGAGAATATATTCAGGTAAACTTACATCCGGTTCTTACGTTCTTAACGCTACAAACGGCAAAAAAGAGCGTATTTCAAGACTTGTTAGAATGTATGCTGATCAAAGACTTGAAGAAGATGAAGTTTACGCAGGTGATATCTGCGCAGCAGTTGGTTTAAAAGATACAACTACAGGTGATACATTATGTGATGAAAAAGCACCTATTATCTTAGAAAAAATCAACTTCCCTGAACCGGTTATTTCTGTTGCTATTGAACCTAAAACAAAAGCAGACCAGGATAAAATGGGTATTGCACTACAAAAACTTGCAGAAGAAGATCCGTCATTCAGAGTTAAATCTGATACAGAAACAGGTCAAACAATTATTTCCGGTATGGGTGAACTTCACCTTGATATCATCGTTGACCGTCTATTAAGAGAATTCAAAGTAGATGCTAACGTTGGTAAACCTCAAGTTGCTTACCGTGAAACAATCAGAGGTAATGCTGATCAAGATTCTAAATTCATCAGACAATCTGGTGGTAAAGGTCAATACGGTCACGTTAAAATTCAAATTGAGCCGGCAGAAGAAAATGCAGGATTCGTATTTGAAAATAAAATCGTTGGTGGTGCTATTCCTAAGGAATACATTGAACCTGCAAGAAAAGGTATGGAAGAAGCTCTTGAAGGCGGTATCTTAGCAGGATTTCCAATGATTGACGTTAAAGTTACTTTGTATGATGGTTCATATCACGAAGTCGACTCTTCTGAAATGGCGTTCAAAATTGCCGGTTCTATGGCAATTAAAGAAGGTACAAGAAAAGCTAAACCTTGTATCCTTGAACCTATGATGAAGGTTGAAATTGAAGTTCCTGAAGAAAATACCGGTGATATTATCGGTGATATATCTTCTCGCCGCGGACGTGTTGAAGGTATGGAAATCATTGAAGGAACAGGAATCCAAAAAATCAGAGCTATTGTTCCATTGGCTGAAATGTTCGGTTATGCTACTGATATCCGTTCAAAAACTCAAGGCCGCGGTACATTCTCTATGGAATTCCAATGCTACGAACAAGTTCCTGCAAATATCGAAAAAGAAATTATCGAAAAATCAGGAGCTGCAAAAGCATAGAAATAAAACAATAGCAAAAAGGGCAGCTTTTTAGCTGCCCTTTTTGTTGTTTATAATTATGGAATAACATTATCTATGCAGAACCCCATTTGAATGTTGCAGAGATTGCATCCTCTCTTAATTTCTTTACTGAATCTATTTCTGTTGTAATTGAATTTAATTCCGATGACAAAGCAGTAATTTCAGAATCCCAATAAGACTCTTTTGATTCTAAATCAGCTCTTGCTGCATCATACCATGCAGTAACGGTATCTCTTGCAGCGCTGTCAGCTTTTTCTACAACATAGTTTTGTGTTTCAAAATAATCTAATCCTTGAGCTTTCGCATAACCGCCGGTTACAGGAGATGTTACATTAACTAACTGGTACAAACCTGATTTCAAACCTGCTTGTAAATTATCTACATTTGAAACCGTTGTATATGTTGAATTGTTAATTACATAATATTCCTGAACGATTGATCCATCATCCTTAGTGACTTCATGTAAACCGAGTTGTGCCGCAACATTAAAATGCTGAACAGTAAGTGTGGTATCAGGAGCTCCATTAACCTCTGTCTTCTTCCAGGTTCTGCTGCCATTGAATGCTGCAGCGAATATTGAACCATAGTAGCTAAACATTTGTGATAACTGTTTAGCATAAACAGAATTTAACTCCGGCACAATTGCATCATTAGGATCTGTAACTCCATCAGCCCAGTACATAGAACCAGCCGCATCTCCCACAATTGACAAATCACTTGCATTTTTAATTATATAGAAAGTACCTTTAGTTGGAGTAACTTCTGATTCCGCTGTTAATTTAGAATTTGTATAATATTTACCCGTCCCGCCATTATCATAAAATAGAACTCCGCCGGATTGATAACCATTACGAAGCAAATGTTTCAATACAGCTTCGCCTATCGCCGGTTCACCTGACGAATTTGCATCTGTTTTCCAGGCTTCACCGGTATATAAATGTTGAAAAGTATCACTTAAACCACCTGCCGCTCCCGACGTTCCTACTTCAAGACTTTTATAGTCATTACCACCGGAATACAAAACCAACAACTCAGACATGGCAGCTAAAGTATAATCTTCAACAGTCGTCATTGTTGGTGTACCGGCTGTACCAGTTGCTCCGGCTGCGCCAGCTGTACCAGTACCAGCTGCACCGGCTGCAGGTGTTGTATATTTATTTAATACATTAACAACAACATTTAGCATTGCATCACTCAAGATAACACGACCGTATGTATCTGTTAAAATCATACTGTCCGAAACTTTTCTATCAACTTTACCGTCAGCATTAATTATACTGTCGAAGAAATTATTATTATCCTGAGCCATCAAGTAACCATAAGTTACATCTTTATAACCGTTTGTCGTTGAATATTGAATCTTAGTATTTTGGAGTTTTGCGTAATACAATTTAGCCAGGTCTGTTGCTTCTCTGGTTAACATGGTTTTACGCTTAGAGTTAAGCTGTATTTGCATTTCAACATCCGCTTTTCTGGATGTCAATGCCAATAATCTAACTTGTGATACCGCTAAACCCATGTGGGCACTCCTTTTTTCATTCCTAATATTCTATATATCGGATTATTTTTTTAAAACTTTAGTTTTTTTATACATGTTGTTACATTTGTTAACATGTAAAAAGAGGGCAGAAATAACATTCTGCCCTCTTTTTTATCCTCATATAGTAAAATTAAACTAATTTTACAGAAACTGATTTTGGTTTTCTTGTATAAGAAATTTTATCTTCTCTAGATAACCAACCTAATCCCATTGAAACAAAATTTTCATCAAGGTCTAAATCTTTAGTCATTTTGTTGATTGTAACTTCGCCTTTATCTGCTAAGTAATTGTAGATTTGACCAGCTGATTCAATAATTTGTTCTTGCATTTCTTTTCTAACTTTTGTTGCCATGTTGTGATTCTCCTTGTTTCTAAACTTCTTTCGCTATCCTATCTTGATAACATAAGTATAGTACGTAAAAAGTGTATTTAATACAATCATCATTTAGTATGATTTTTCGTATAACTAAAGTATTATTTTGTTGCGTGGATAAGAACAGAATTTGTTTTAAGTGTTATTTCTTTACCCTCTAAATTGTCCTGAACTTCTTTTATATATTTATCAACTTTTTCTTCATCGAAAAATTTAAGAAAACGTTCTTTCATTGAAGGCCTGTCAGGGGAAGGCGGCGAAACAAACCAAGGAATAACCATTTCACGGGTTACTTTGTATTTAGATTCTATTGCATGAATCAATGTTGATGAATTGGAAAATCCGGCCTTCACAAGATTGTTTTTTAAAGTAAAATCATCAAAATTACACAAAGAATCCGTTATATCTGACATAATTTTATTCTCTGCATCTTTAAATTCATAATAATTTTCGATTGCACCGGGTTCCAAAAGTTCCCAATACCTCGTATTTGAACGAATAATCGGTTCAAATGCACAGAAATATCCGCCCGGTTTTAAAACTCGGTAAATTTCATTTATCGCAGGCTGCTTATCAACAATATGCACCAATACTGAACGCATTAAAACTTTATCTATGGAATTTTCAGGTAATGTTAAATCTTCACATGATGCATTCAAAAATTCATATTTAGCATTGATCGGATGATTATCTAAAAAACTTTTACAAGAATCAAGACAGTCTTGAAATTTATCGGAAAAAATTACTTTACCGTTTCCTTTAGCCTGTTCGATAATATCTAAAGCTTTAAATGCTAATAGCCCTGTTCCTGTACCTATATCAAGAACTGTTTCATCTGGTTTTATCTGTGCCATTTTAACAACAGCATCTCCAACGGAATCCAGCCAGGCCATTGTTTGAGATTTCATTTCATCTGTCAAAGCAGAAAATCTGGTCTCCATTAACCATTGGGTCCAATTCTTGCATAATGTACTCATTTTTAAATCCTTTTAACTTACTTTTTAAGTGTAACAGGCGGCGGTTGAATATATAACGGTAACAATTTATGCCAATCACACTCATCTGTTTCTATACGTTCCATTGCTATATCCGATAAGATTTTCCCTAAATCAAAATCAGACTGCTGATATGATATTACACGATTTCCCAAATTTTGAAATCGTTCAAACAATCTATCATCGGTTATTACATTATGCCCTTTAACTTTTTCATCAACTTCTTCTAACTCAACAGCGCCATATAATTCTTTATCGTATAAATACGCTTTGTTTTTTCTTGCATCTAATGCCACTATATATTCATCATTCATTGCTCTTGATAATATCTCAAGGGAAGAAATTCCTATTGCTTTTATATTAAGTTCCTGAGCCATTACTCTTGCAACAGTTGTACACGCTCTTATACCGGTAAAACTTCCGGGACCTACATTTGTCGCAATTGCATCAATATCAGACGGTGTCATAGAATTTTCTTTTAAAACATTTTTAATGGTAGAAATTAAATATGCAGAATGATAATTTCTTTCATCAGATTTAAGAATTTTTGAAGAAAGTATTTTATCATCATCTCTCAATAATATATATGTCTTATCAAGACAGGTATCAAATGCTAATAGTTTCAATTTTTAAGTCCTTCTATAATTTTATCCATACCTTTACCGATTGCTTTAAATTCAAAACATCTGTTTTCGTCATCATCATAAGTTACATTAATTTCTATTCTATCAAATGGAATCTCATTTTGAGAAAACTCTGCCCATTCTACAAAAGTCAATTGTTTACCTGTAGAGTACTCTCTCAATTCATCCGTTATTGTTTTAACACCTTCATTTTCAAGGCGGTATAAATCAAAATGATAAATAGGAATTTCTCCGGTATGATATTCATTTAAAATTGTGAAACTCGGACTTGTAACTTTTTCTTTGATATCAAGAGCTTCCGCAACATATCTTACAAATGCTGTTTTACCGGCGCCGATTTCTCCGAATAAATTTACAAAACATCCGTCTGTTGTTAATTTGGCAAATTTTGCTGCCAGTTTTTTTGTATCTTCTAATGATTTACAAACTACTTTTACCAATTTTTACTCCGTTATTTATTATTTTCAATAAGCTTTTATCAGCCAACTACGACTCTGTTTCTTCCCCGTTCCTTTGCCTCATACAAAGCTTTGTCCGCTCTTTTATACAAATCCTCGGCAGAATCTTGTTCATTTAATTGAGTTAGTCCTAAGCTTATTGTAACACTTATTTTTTTATTTTCAGAAATTTTTTCATCATAAGTTTCAATAACTGTTTTTTCTACAGCAGCCCTTAACCTTTGTGCTACAATATTTGCTTCTTCAACTTTTGTCTGTGGTAAAAGAATACAAAATTCCTCTCCGCCGTAACGAGATGGGATATCATATTCCCGCAACTGTTCTTTTATTACACCGGCAACTGTTTTTAAGACTTTATCACCTGCAGCATGACCATAAGTATCGTTTATTTTTTTAAAGAAATCAATATCTATCATCATTGCACACAAAGGATGTTTTTGTCTGGTTGCACTAGCATATTCTTGTTTCAGACGAATTTCAAATTGACGGCGGTTGTTTAAACCGGTTAATGCATCCATAGTTGCATGTTTTAGTGCCTCTGCATAAACATTGGCCCGCTCAATTGTAGCTGATGATTGTTTTGTTAACTGATTAATATATCCAATTTCCTGCGGAGTTAGTTTATCAATTGTACTGCGTGCGGCAATACAACCGATAATATTTTGACCGCAAAACAATGGAAAAATTCCAATTCTTCTATCATCAGATATTATATATTCATTCTTTATTGAATTAATTAATTCATAAACTTTTTTATCCCTGCAATCATTCGGCCAGAAAAGCTTGTATTCGGAATTTTGTTTTATAAAAATATAAATAAGATGATTTGAAACAAATTTATCTATCATTTCACCAATCAGGGGAATAATATAGTTTAATTCATATTGAGTTTCAATAATTTTAGCGATATTTTTCAATGCATCATAAAAGTCTGAATTAACCTGAATTCTCTCTTTTAGAAGAATATTCTGCAACAATAATACTAATTGATTTGCAAGAATATCTAAACTCTTTAAAAATCTAACCTCGTAATCTTCTTTTTGTTCAAAAGTTAATTCCAGCATTCCGAATAAAGAACCTGATAATTTTAAAGGTATAAGGGCTGTTTGAAATGATACAGTTTCAGACGGAGCAATTTTAGGATTGTTATCAAGAATGTAATCACAATTACTAAGTTTTAAAAAATTAGAATACAAACTGCCGGCTGCTGTTTCATCAAACATATCTTCAACCGGCGAAAAATTATTTACAGCATCTTTTAACTTTTTAGTCGAATAGTCATAGAAAAAAATATTGAATTCTTTTAATTTTCGGAAATAATTTTTTACCTCAGGAACGATTGTAAAAATATCGGACTTAGAATTAATAATCTCCGAAATATACGATAACATTTTAAGTTCATCAATATTCTTCATCGTCAGGAGCCTCATGTTTAAAATAATCCATGCCGGCACAAACCTTGAAGGTTTGCATCATTGTTTTACTCAAATCATCAGTCGGAACAATTTTCCCTGTTGAATAATTAAACTTAATATCGTCATCCTCTGTGTGTTTTCTTTTCTTCTT
Source organism: Candidatus Gastranaerophilales bacterium (assembly GCA_944324855.1). Taxonomy (GTDB): domain Bacteria; phylum Cyanobacteriota; class Vampirovibrionia; order Gastranaerophilales; family Gastranaerophilaceae; genus UMGS1585. The sequence goes on from CALUXY010000013.1 coordinate 19,695, forward strand.
TTTCTTTTTGATAACAACATCTTGATTATCGGTATCATAGATATCCATGTTAGTGCCCAGTTCTTTTGAACCGTATTTGCTGTACAAATGAGAAGCATCAGACAATATTCCGAACACATAAGATGCCTTGCCGGAATCATCGGATCGGAATGACAAAAGAAGTGATGCTTTTTCAAGTTCTTCAACAGAGTCTTTGTAAAGCTTCAATCTTTTTAATAAGATTGCTAAGTTATAATGTGCCTCATAATTCATCGGAGCAAGATATATTGCTTTACAGTAATTTATGCCTGCATCTCTATAATTCCCCATAACATGATATGTTAATGCAAGGTTAAATACTACATCCGAATTTCGTTTAAGGATTTTGTGCGACTTTTCGTAAGATTCCGCAGCTTTTCTCAAAAGTCCGAGTTCAAGTTCTCTGTCTTCATCAGGCAGAAACAGAGCCTTTTCTCTGTACGCAAGCCCTCTGTTGTAATATGCAAGTCCTCTATTTTGGCGTGAACTTTTTTTGTTACTGAATAAAAACGGTATTGCCCAAATTTTATTTTTAAGATTTAAGATTGCATCATACTGCCTTATAGCTTCATCAAAATTCCCTAATTTTTCCGCCTCAATAATTCCCAGATTCATTCTTGCAAGAGTATACCGCGGGTTATACTCAATTGCTTTCTTGTAAGCCTCAACTGCAGAATAATAATCCTCGTATACAACATAAATATTTCCTAAGTTGTACCATGCAGTATAATGACTCGGGAAATATTCTAATCCTTTATTGTAATATTCAATAGAATATGCAAGTTTATGCTTGTGATATGCCCTATCGCCTTTATACACATAATAAACCCCGAGAATACGGTTTATAACGTATTTTCTTACATAATCTCTGCCCAGAATTAATCCCGCCAAAAGCAAAAGAATAAATAAGAATTTTATAATCTTTTTTGCCGACCTTTTCATAACAATATATTATAATAAATAATCTTTCTTGTGTGTATATGTTAAGGAATAAATGATAAAAATTTAAGTTAATAAAAGTTAAAATAATCGTTTCGGGTAGTTGCAGAATTAACCTATATATGATAAAATATAGTCAGTGAAGGGTATATCTATATGTTAGTGTCAGCAATTTCAATGTTCAGAGCCATTTCAATGCAGCACGATGCAGGCATGGCTATAATGCAAACAAACCAGAATAATTTAAGTATGCTCAGAGCATCTCGTGCAGGAGATATGAGTTTTAATGCTTTGCACCAACAAGATGTACGTAACGGTGTATCCGCTGCTAAAAACGGATTAATGTATCAAGTTGCTTCTGCTTGGAAAAAACAATGCGAAGCTAAAATTAGACAAGAAATGAAACAACAGCATAAACTTAACACAATTGCTTAAGTTTTTTAATCTTTTTTAATAATTCTGTTGAAAAATATTTTTTTGAGTTAAAATAATTATACTCACATCCTCACCAAATGAGCGGGTGTCGTCATTAAACACTTTGGCTCAGTACAATATAGAAAGGTGAACAAAATGGCAAATATTAAGTCAGCTAAAAAAAGAGTATTAATCGCAGAAGCTAACAGACAACGAAACGTAGCTTTTAAATCTTCTATCAAGACTGCTGTAAAAAAAGTTTTAGAACTTGCACAAGCAGATGATGAAAAAGCTTTAAATTCTGCTTTATCAAAAGTATATCAACTTTGCGATAAAGCTGTTTCAAAAGGTATTTTACACAAAAATACTGCTGCTAGAAAAAAATCAAGATTAACTCTTGCTATCAAAAAATTAGCTAAGTAATAAATGCTAACAAAAAAAAGAGAACAACCTTTTGGTTGTTCTCTTTTTTATACTTTTGAATATTTATGCTAAATAACTTAATATTGCACCTCCGATTTCTTCATTCGGATCAAAATATTGCGGAGTTTTAGGCGGGTTAATTGAATTTTGGATAAGCATTTTACACAAAGGCCCGAACGCATCCGGAACCTGTGTTTTACGATAAATTCCCGCTAAAAATGTTTGAATATTTGGTGACTTTGTATCATTAAATCTGGATAATGCAGGGTAAATTTTATCAACACCTTCAACACCGTTATCAATCATTCTGTCAACGATATAAAGAGTTTCTGTAACGGTTTTTTCATCATTAGAACTTCTTAAAATATTCTCTAATTGAGGCAATCCTTTTTCACGTTGATTAATGTAGAAATCTACTTTGTTTTTATCTACAACAGAATAATTTCGATTCTCGTTCGGAAGTTCTATCGGTCTATATGAAGGTTGTTTCATTTGTTGAAAAGTTGCTGATATTGTCATTTTTTGTCTACCTTATTTTATTATTTTGCTGTATCTGATTAGCAAATCCGCCCTACTATATTAATCACCTTGTCACTTGTTAAGAATATATATATGGCGGCCCGTTTTTAATTTCATTAAGAATACTATCGGCCATTACTTTTAGTTCTTCTTTCGGTTTACCGTTGTCCTTTTGCCTGTAAAACTCATCACATAAAGGTTCTATTGATGCCTCTTTTTTGGATTTATAATTCCTGAGTTCTGTTGCAACAAGTCTTTTTTGAAGTGAAAGCTCAGTATCCGCATTATATTTTTTCACCTGAACATCTTTGATTGCTTCACCCGCCGTTTTGCCAAGATATGCACCTGCTGTTGCACCGGTTATTCCTAAAAATAGAGTCTTAAACTGTTTGTTTGAAGAATCAAGCATCCAGTTATAGAAAAATGCGGTATAATCACTAACATGCGAATAGAATGTGTTCCTGTCTTCGCCTGAACCGCCCATGGCACTGTTTGCTTTTTCGGTAGATTTTTTTATCGTAAACAAAGTATCTTCTACAAAGTCTTTCTTTTCCATATCATCATGCCAGTGCATTTTTGATGCCGTTTCTGTAACTTCTTGCGGAGTCGCATCTATTGATACAAGAAGGTTTTTGATATTGTTACTATTGAGTTCTTTTGCTGTTTTATGACCTTCTTCTCCCAGTTTTTCAGGTGTATGCTCTTTCATCGTTTCAATAATATAATTGATAGATTCTTTGACTTTTTCCCGTCCTTCTTTCATTGAAGAAACACTTTTTCTGATATTTTTCATGGAAAGATAACCAAACCCAGCAATTGCCCCAAGCGAAACAGCACCTAAAGCAAAGTAGCCTAAATTTTTTAAGAATGATATTTTTTGTTTTTTATCATTATCATTTTTTTGCCCTTTAAAATGAAGCCTGCGGCGTTTGAAATTTTCTGTAGGCTCAGGATTATCTTTCAGCACTTCAGAAAACTCTTTGGCTTTTTGTGATAAAAGACTTCTGTTTATCTGTAATTTTCCTGCAAACGATTGTGTTTCAACTGCAATAAGATTTTCTTGCAGGTTTTTATGGATATCAGCCTCTTTTTTCTTTACCCATACATCTTTAAACCCGTCACAAAAAGTTTTTCCCATAAAAGCCATAGATGATAAAGCAGCAACACCAAGCATAGCTTTAGTAGCTTTTTTACTAGGGGATGCTATCATACGGTAGATTGCCTGGTTAATTTCTTCATTTATACAAACGTTCCTGGTCATTGAAGGTAATTTTTTGGCTAAGTCAACATTGATTGTATCTTTAGCCGATTTTGCAAGTAATGCTGTTGCGCCGGCAACTGTCCCCATAAAACCTGTTGTAACCGCACAAATAGGAAGCAGACCTTTTTCTTTTCTTGTTGATTTTTCATATAATTTGTTTGGTAAAGTAACAGAATCACCTATAATCATTGAGTTATAAGAATCATTCAATGAGATATTAGAGTTTACCAATACCCCTTCTTTTAGCATATTTGTTGTTTTGATTTGTGTTCTTGTTTGATTTCTGTGTAGTCGTTGAGATTCCAGGTCTTGATTAATATTCACTATTTAATTCCTTATATTTAGTTGGTTTATTTGAAATCTTTTCCAATAAAGATTTTAATTTATTCAATTGTTTTTGATAATCTTCAATTCGTTCATCATCAGAACCTTCATTTGATGATTTAAAGATTTCAAAAATAGAGATGATTTTCTTTTTAACTTTGTTTGCAAAATCTGTAAACTTCTTATCTAATGCCGCTTTTAATTCGCCATAAATTGCCGTCAGTTTATCCGTTATATCTGCAAGTTTTTGGCTTAAATTTGCGGTTGCTTGCAAAAAGTTTACAGGTAAATCTTTTAGAAAATTCACAACCGGCAGAAGTACATTTTGAGCAATATAAGCAACAGGACGGGTTATAGGAGATTGACTCATATTGTTAATAAATGTTTGAAGATTTGCTGCCATCTTTGCCATATTATTTTGGAACTGTGCCATTGCAATAATCTGATGCTGATAATCTGCTTCTCGTGCCATTCTTGCATTTTGAATAGATTTCAAAAACGCACCTATGGCAGCACATTCGTTCCAGCTCATTTCTCCGGGTTTTGCAGAGAAATCTGCAGTAACAACTTTGCCGGACGAACCGGAACCCATGCCGGAACAGATAGGACATGCTCCGGGCGGCAGTCCATGAGGACATAACCCTGAACGTACTCCTGTTGTCTGTATTGCTGATACTGCTAAACTCACAATACCCCTTCTATTCTTTCTTAACCTGCAGGTTAAAATGTAACGAAATTACACTTACCCCATCTACTTCTTAACCGGTAGGCTTAAATGTAACGAGATTACACTTACCCCATCTACTTCTTAACCGGTAGGCTTAAATGTAACGAGATTACACTTACCCCATCTACTTCTTAACCGGTAGGCTTAAATGTAACGAGATTACATTTACCCCATCTACTTCTTAACTAGTAGGTTTAAATATAACGAGATTACATTTACCCCTTACATTTACCCCTATTTACTCTGCCTGTAATGTTTTGCAACGAAACATTAACAAAACCCTGAGTATTCCGGCTATTACGGCTGCGGCACAGCTGAAGATATCCACTTCATTTCCTCATGAAAATTTTAGGAGAATTATAATCTTAAGTCAATAAATTGTGATGAATTTTTAAGGAAAAAGTTATTATGACAAAGATATAATCCATGATATTTTTATGTAAAAATGCTTCTAATTCAAAAATGCAGAATAAGCACTTTGCAAACCGGAGATTGTAAGTTCCATATTATGGAATTGGCGTTCCAATCTATCACGGTATTTTGTAATTTCATCATTAGTTTTGTTAATCTTGTCTTGAATTCTATCGATATTTCTTGTTAGAGAATCAATCATATTAGAGAAATAACCGGTTGATTTAATTGAACTTTCAACAATATTATTTGCCTGTAAGAAGATACCAGGATTCTTTTCTGAACCGACTAATAGTGATTTAACCGCATCAGAATCTGTATCTAATGCATTCATAAACTTATCTTTGTCAATAATCAGATTTGTAACATCAAGCGTAATACTATCTTGAGCTTCACCTGTTGAAATACCTATTGCAGCAAGATTTTTGAAGATATACGCACCGCTTAGAGAAGATGTCATCAAGCGTTTCAGGTTATTTCTCATGAGTTTAAGAAGTGCTTCATTACCTAATGTATTCTTATCAGATAATTCTTTGTTTAGTGCTTCCATCATAGCATTATAAGCATCAATCGTATCTGATACGGCGTTAAATATAGCTTCGTCATCTTGTTCAACCGTAATCGTAACAGTTTCACCCTCTGATACATCTTTAAGATTAATTGTTAAACCTTTAATTCTTGAAACATCACTTGTTATAACGTTTGATGTTGCAGTAACGGTTGTACCGTTAATTCTTATAACAGCGTTTTTACCTAATGTTTGAGAACTTGTAACAAGAGCAGATGCTCCGGTATCGGTAACAGTTGTGAATCCCATAATATCGGTAAAGTTACTTGTACCGGCTTCAATATTTATTAGAGAAGCTCCTGTTAAGGTTGATTGAATAACCATTGTTCCGGATAATGTATCCCAATAAGCTGTAGCATAAGCTGTTTGCGAATGGTTGATATCCTCAATCAAACTTGCCAGAGTTGTAGTAGAATCAATTGTAAATTCTGCATCACCAATTTTGAATGTTCCTTCCGTAATATCCCCATCACGATACAAACCAGATTCCGTAATCAAAGAATTAACATTAACTCTGTATAATGAACGTGAGCCTGTTATTTGGTTAATACCTGTTTTGTTCAGGTTTGCAATTGTAGCAAAGTTAGTTGTATCATTAGATGCACCGACAACTAGTTCATGACCTTCATCAACTTCAAATGCTATAATACCCGTATTCTTGTCATCAGTCGGATTAACAACGATATTTCCTTCTTTATCAAGGAAACCGGCTTTGATATTCAAGCCTGTTCTTGCAGCAACTTCTGATGAAATTTGAGCAAACAAATCAGCGAATGTTTTTGTTGGATCAACATGAATAGTACATTTAACACCATCTACAAATATACTCATATCTCCTTCTGTTGCGTTGACAATATCAAGTAAAGTATCACCGTTTGCAAAGTTAGCAGCAGAATAGTGAACATCACCTTCATAGGTCAAAGCAGAAGAACTTGATGCGTAAACATCAACATTTTCAATATCAAGCCCGATAGTATTAACCAGTCCTGACGTTCCGCCGGTAAAGGTAATTCCGTCAAGTCCGGAGGATATTTTAATTACACCGTTGGATAATGATGCATCAATACCTGCATCACGGAATTTTTTAATTAAAGATCCAACCGTTTCGTCCGCAGTTATGTTAATAATATGTTGAACAGCTTCATCACCTGTACCAGTTTCAAATATCAATGAACCTTGAGCAATATATCCGTCTTTATCAAGAGTGGATAAAAGCATATCTTCTGTTATCAATCCGGAATCAGTATCATCTTCCCAGTAGATAACATTTCCTTCAAAATCACCCTGTCTTATTTCAACAAGTCCTAAACCTGATACTATGTTAGCAGTACCGTCAGCAAGATAGGTGTTTGAATCCGCAGAAATTTGGATATAAGTTTCACCGTTGGTATCGGTCATTATCTTGCCTTCCATACCGTAAACTTTGATTGCATTAAACAACTGACCGACAGTTGTATCATCAGTAATATTTATTGAAGCACCGGTTACTTTACCATCTTTCATTATGTTAAAGTCACCATGAGTAATACCTAAAGATGAAAGTTTAGTATCAAGAGAAACTTTTTCTTCTGTTTCAAACGTAATCGGGTCAGATTCGTATCCTGTAACTTCGTTTTGATATTTTCCGCCGGATGCAAGGAAGTTACCGACATTACCTGTCAAAGTAAATGAATGGTCAACAGATACAGCGTTAAACTTGCCGTTAGCATCAACTTCTGCAGTTATGCCGTATGGAGATAGTGCATATATTACATCTTGTACGGTGTCCGTTCCAAGGAAAGATAATGTATAATATGTATCACCGTCAAGATTTACTATTACACTTCCGCCGTTTTCATAACCTAAAGAGGCAAGAGTAGAATCAGCACTCATAAGTTTTTCATAGCCTAACTGTTCGGAAGAGTTGACTGTATAAGGTTTTTCTTCTTCAAGAGTTTCAACTGTTTGATATCCTGTATCATCGTTTACATATCCTGATGTACCTTTTGTCAAGAAACTTCCAAGCGTGCTGCTCATTATAAATGTATGTTCTTTACTTACAGCAGAGAATTTGCCGTTTGAATCAACAGTTGCATCAATACCATAAGCAGAGAGAGCAAAAATAACATCTTGAAGTGTTTGCTCCGCATCGAAGGAAAGAACGTTCATTACAGCTCCGTCTAAGAAGAGATTTAAATCAGCGCCGTCTTTGAATCCCATTTCAGAGATTGTAGTATCAAGAGCAAGTTTTTCCGTTGTTTGGTTCCAGTTATCAAGTCCCATAACATCAGCGAGGTTAGATGTTCCGTCAGATACGGAATACCCTTCTGATGATGTCATAGAAACTTTACCGTTAGCATCCATTGTGAGATTAAATCCATACGGAGAAAGCATAGATTTTATTTGAGATACAGTAAAACTTTCATCAACATCAAGCGTAGTAACTATACCGCCTTCGCTGTTCAGAATATGAATTTGACCGCCTAAAATTCCGAGTTCTTTCATTGTAGAATTCATATTAGCGGTTTCGACCGTTTCATAGGATAAATCTTTAGAAATATAACCTGTTTCAATATTTTCATAAAGAGGAGTATTACCGGAGATAGCTTTTCCGATATCACCTGAGAAGGTAAATGTTCTATCGAGATTAACCGCAGTCAGAACCCCGTTTTTGATTTGGGTTTGAATACCGTAAGCGGCTAAATCGACCATAATATCCTGCATTGTATCGTCAGCGTTATATTGAAGATCAACAACAGTATTTTCATCAAGAGTTAAACGTAAAATACCGCCTTCACCTGTGCCTAATATATCTCCGACAAGGCTGTCTTCTGTCAGGATTGTAGAATTACCAGGAGATTCAAGAGGTTTGTCACTCTTATATCCGTTAGCAAATTCAACATATCCGTCTACAGAGTTTTGGGTCAAATATGTTCCCAGTTCATCAGTTAGAACAAACCCGTTATCAGAAGTTGCGATAAATTTACCATCAGCATCAACAGATGCTTCAATTCCCATAGCATTCAGTTTTGTAATAATATCATCAAGAGTATCATTAGCATTGAACGATATAGTTGTTGTTTTACCGTTTATAATAACACCTAATGCAGCACCTTTTGCAAATCCCATTTCTGCAACGGTAGAAGTATTTGTAAGTTTTGATTTATTTTCAATCCAGTTATCCAGCTGCATTTGAGAAACCATGTTGGAAGAACCGTCAACGAGTTTCAGAGGACCTTCGGTCGTAACGGTAACTTTTCCGTCAGTAATAGACATTGTAATACCGTAATTAGCAAGCAAAACTGCCGCATCGTTAACAGTCATGGTGTTATTTATAACTACATTTTGAATGATGTTTCCATTTTTATCTTGAATACTGATCGTACCGGAATCAATACCGAGTGCGGAAAGTTGAGTTGTTCCGGTTGCCTTTTCTCCGGTGATGGAGGTCAGAACATCTGATACGTATTCGGAAGGCGTTGTGGTTGTAGTTCCGTTTTCGCCTTTCAAAGCACTGCCGATTGCGCCGATGATATCAGTTTTGGAACCGTCTTCTTTAACAACCGTAAATACACCGTTCGTAATAGAAGCATTAAATCCATGGGCATTCAAGTAATCAATAACTTCGCCCAATGTTTGGTCAGGGTCAAATGATTCCATAACAACATTACCGTCTTCATCTATAAATCCGATACTTGCGGCATTGTTGGAATTAAGAAGCTCTTTAACCGTTGTATTTTCGGTAATAATAGCATCTCCGCCTGCAGCCATCAAGTGTGAAGAATCTGTATTTTGTGTAATCTTATCGTATACTCTGTTTGTGTAACCGCCGAACAAGGTATTAGCAAGTCCGCCAGTAATATTCATTTCGCCGTCATCTGTTGTAACAGTGAGCTGAGAATTTGTTTCGTCGAATGCTGCAGTCACACCGGAGATACCGTTTAACCAGTTCATAACATCTTCAACCGTATCTGTATCGTTGAAGTGCTGTGTATGAGTCGTTCCGTTGATTTCAACCGTAATATCTTTAGAGATTGAATTACCGCCGAGATTTGCAAGAATAGAATCTAATGATGCATCGACAGTATATTGTTTAGAAGTATCTTTACCTCTCAATTGCGGAGTTTGGTCTTCGTAGTATACCCAGCCTTTGTCAGAAGTGAATCCTAAATCTTCCATCACGGACTGGCGTTTAATTTCATCAAGAGAAATCCCTGTTGCAGCTCCGCTTGTATCGGCAGTCGCATTGTTGTATACGTTTCCTGAGAAAGTATTTGAACCTGCTGTAGAAGCTATAAATCCTTTGCCGCCTGTAACAACACCGGATGCATAGCTGCCTGTAATAGTAGAGTTACTAACTTTTCCGGCCAAACCGCCTACAGTACCGTTTCTGGTGGATACATTTCCGGATGCAAATGAGTTTTCTATAGTCGCATTGCTAAGATTACCTACAAGGCCTCCGCCATAAGAGCTGGTGCTCGTAACATTTCCTGATGCATAACTATTCCTAATAGTACCTGTGTTCATAACACCGACTAAACCACCTGACATACTACCTGTAACATTAACTTCGGCATAAGAATCGCTGATAATAGTACCCGTTGCCGAATTATCAATGTAACCGACTAAACCACCGGTTGAAGAACCTCCGGTCACTGTACCTTTAGCATAAACATTGGTTATTTCAGTTCTACCGTTAGCTATGTTCGAAACCAGAGCAGCGCCATAATTGCTGTTAACATTTTCTAGTCCGACATCACGGATAATAGCCTCTTCAACGTATCCGAACAAGCTTGCTTTAAGTCCTGATATGGTATGTCCGTTACCCATGAAGACACCTTTAAACGCATCTAAAGATGTTCCAATCGGGTCAAAATCAACTCCGGTCATAACAATATCATTATCGAGAACAAATGTTACACCGGTTGTCACAGCACCGTTTTTGACCAGTTCTGCAAGGTGAACGAGGTCTTGTGCGGTACCTATGTAGAATACTTCGCCGGAATCGAAGGATTGAGCATCTCTGACATAGGTTTTGTCACCGTTAACCATTGTGTTGTTGGTATTGAGGAACGGAGTTGTATTATCTGTGTACAACCAGCCTTTGTCAGCCGTAAATCCGAGCCCTTCCATGCGGTCTTGTTCCCACATTTGTGAGAGTTCAAGTCCTGTAATACCTGATGATGAACCTGAACCTACCGCATTGAGTTTTGTAGATTGGTTGTAAACATTACCGGTAAGAGTTGCTCCTAAAATAGATACTTCGCCCACAAATCCGCCAACTTTACCTGAACCTTCAACAAAACCTGTTGCATAGGAATTGTTTATAATACCGTGAGCACACCCAATAAATCCACCTGCACTGCCGTTAACAGAAATAACTCTACCTGTAGCATAAGAAGATTCTATTTTACTTGTATTACCACCTGATGCCCAGCCGGCAAAACCTCCTGTATAAATTACATAACGAGCGCTTGCGTTGTAATTATTTACTGTACCTGTAGAATATGAATTTGTAATAGTTGTATTATCTTCTACCCTGCCGATAAATCCGCCTACACCAGTCCCGGTAACATTTAAATCAACAGCAGCATAAGAATCAACTATAGTAGTCTGATATGCACTACCAATAAGTCCTCCTATATCTGCAATAGTATTAGCCGTTGCAGATGTACTACTTTTTATACTGCCACCTAATACATATACATTTTCTATTGATGCTCCCACAGCATAACCAACTAAAGCGCCAACAAAAGAGCTATTATATGTAGCTGTATTAGCGGTTATAGAGACATCTACTATACCCACATCTTGAATATGAGCACCTTCAAGGTATCCAAATAAACCAACAGAATCATATCCACCTGTAAAGTTACTATCTATAGATAGATTAGATATTTCATGCCCGTTTCCATAGAAATCACCGCGGAAAGGATTACCTATTGTTGTACCAATCGGCGCAAAATCAATACCAGCCATGTTAATATCGCCATCAAGGATGAATACAGAACCTGTGGTATCTTCGCCTGCATTGACAAGTTCTGCCAGACGAACTAAGTCTTCTGCCGTTCCGATATAGTATGTATCACCGGCTTCGAATTCTGTCAAACCTCTGACATAAGTTTTGTCACCGGACATAACACGGTTAGAGTTATCAACCGATACGGAATTCAATACAGGTGTCATCTTGTCAGAAATGTATTTCCAGCCTTTTGCGGTTGTGAAACCTAAGCCCTGCATTCTTGCGGCATCCTGCATATCGACATAGGCAAGACCTGTGAGTCCGGATGCGGAACCTGAACCAATTCCAGCGATTTCAAGGTCTGAATTATATATAGCATTTGTCGCAGTAAGTTTTGCCCCGTTAGCAAGTTTTCCTACCAGAGCGCCTGTATTGGACGTTCCTTGAACACGACCGGTAGAATAAACTGTATCCAATATGTATGTATAATTGCCGTCAATTCCTTCAAACAAGCCTACCAAACCGCCTAGATTTTGTTGAGTCCCATATACATCGCCTGTTGCATAAGAATTTTTGATAGTACCGCCGTATCTAATACCGCCAACCAAACCTCCGGCTTGAACAGAAGAATGAACATCACCTGTAGCGTAAGAGTTTTCTATAACAGAATACTTTCCGAGGTAACCTATAAGCCCGCCGACATTGGTATTACCTTCAACTTCAGCCGTAGAATAAACATTTTTTAAATTTGAAGTGTTTACATCTCCAATCAAACCGCCGACCTGACTCCTGCTACCGGTAACTTTACCTGTAGAATAAACATTTTCTATTGTTGCATTATTAGCATAACCAACCAGAGCACCAACATGACTAGCACCTGATATTTCAACTTTTTCAAGTCTTAAATCGCGAATCGTTGCACCATCAATCCAGCCAAATAAACCAACACGATTTCCTGTTGAAGATATATTGAGATTAGAAATTTTATACCCGTTGCCGTAGAAGTTACCTTTGAATGCGTTTGTAGAATTTCCTATAGGAACAAGTCCCGATTCATTTTTAAGATCCAAATCCCCGTCAAGCACAAAATCAATATCAGTTGTATCAAGCCCTTTGTTGTTGACAAAAGTTGCAAGAGCTTTCAAGTCCTCAACCGTTGCGATATGATATCTGTTGCCTTTGATAAGAGTTCCGCCGGCGTTAAGAATTTGGCTGACAGTTTGATGTCCGGTGTATACTTCGAGTTCTTCTGATTCGAAGGTATACAGAGGTGTAACAGTCAGATTCATAACACCTTCCGTAACTTTGTTGCCTAAATCACCTGATACAGACCATTTGAAGTTGGATTTGAAGGTCATTTTGCCTGAAGAATCAATTGTTGCAACAATTCCGTTACCTTTGAGTTTTGTAATCAAATCCTGTATAGTATCATCGTTAGAAAGCGAAATTGTAACTTTTGAACCGTTTTCTTTTGTAATGACAAAATCGTGGCTGTTGTTGTCCCAGAACAGTTCTGACATAGTGCTAGAAAGAGACAGCGTTCTTTGTTCAGTTTTGTAATCCACATCAACCGAGCCGGAGCCTGTTTTGCCCAAGACTTTGTTCGCAAGGTCGCCTGATACAGTCAACACACTGTCACTGTTTGACCCGATGGTCATTTTGCCATCGTAGATTGTTGCCGTAACACCGTAACCTGCAAGAGCATCAATCAAGTCTTGAACGGTATCATCAGAGCCTAAAGTGATATTATTACCGTTAACTGTAAATGTATGGTTATTACTGTCACCGAACAGGTCGCCTATTGTGGTTGAAGCATCCATTGCATAGGTGTTTGTAGTCGTACCCGTACCTGCTGTAACTTTGTCCATTGTATATGAACCGGCAACAGATGATATAGGGTTGAGAGTGATAGTAGTTGAACCGAATAGTTTGGAAATAAGTCCGTTATTTTCTTTAATAGTCACTGTATTCCCTGATTCCAGAGAAATTTTGCCGTTATTCCATGAGGCAATTATACCTTGGTCATTAAATGCATCAATAATATCTTGTATTGTGGTAGATGAGGTAACATTTATATTACTTCCGCCGGATACTGTTATAGTACCTGATGAATACCCATCAATCAACTGACCAACAGTAGTGTTGAGTGTTGCATCATGAGTAACGGTAGTGGTCGAGCCGGCAGAGCCTGTCATATTGCCGAAGTTTGGAGTTTGATCTGCGGTATACACCCAGCCGTTAGCAGTAGAGAATCCTAGGGATTCCATAGTCGATTGATTCTGCATCTGGTCAAGTGTCAATCCTGTTACTCCGGCTTGTGAGGTTCCATCATTCGTTCCAATAGCTTTGTATCCTTTGCCGTTATTATAATAAACCGTATTGGAGATATTTGTTGCTGGTCTCACTTCTTCATAATTAGAGACTACCCCAAAGATATAACCAACATAACCATCACCCGTATTTACCGATAAATTACCGGCATAGTAAGCATTATTTAATATTATACCATTAGTGTCTGCCGTATTATATCCTCCGATTAACCCTCCAATACCGCTGTCACCCCCCATTCCTCCTGTTTTTTTAAAATTATCGACAGTAATATCAGTGATTGAATATACATTGGATACTTCAAGAGTTCCCAGGGTAGTATTAACATATCCGATTAAACCACCCATACCACCAGAACTTCCAAAATAAGTAGTAATACTTGAATCAACAGTTATACTCCCCGCAGAATAAGAATTTTTGATTTTAACATTTCCTGATGTACCAAGAACAAGTCCTCCTACATTACCGGTAGTATTTCTGTCAGTTATAGTTATATCAACATCTGCATAACTTGATTCCAATATACTATTATCATTTAAAGATGCAACCAGACCACCAAAAGAGGCCCCTTCATATTTCAGAGTAACAGAACCTGTCGCGTATGTATTTTTAATAACAGTATTACCCCAAGCATTATTTACTAAAGTAGCATAATTACTACTGGTATTGCTGCTAAAGTCAACGATACCGACATCTTGAATTTTTGCATCTTCAACATTATTAAATAATGCACAATGAAGATTTGAGATAGTGTGACCGTTACCGTAGAAGTTACCTCTGAAATAATTTTCAGTATAACCACCACTACCTCCTCCAATGTAGAGCCCGATACCATCCCAAGATTCACCGGTCATATCAATATCGGCATTTAAAATGAAATTGATCCCTGTTGTATCAACTCCACTGTTAGTTAAATATGCCAGTTGTTGTAAGTCTGCGGCTGTTTCTATATAATAATCTGTTCCTGCAACAAATGTATCAACATCCGAGACTAAATTTATGTTGGAAGCCGCTCCTGCCACATTGCCAAAATGCGGAGTTGAACCATTTGTATATGACCATGTTCCTCTATAAAAACCATAAGCTTGCATAAAATCCGCATCAGTCATACCGGTATATGCTAAACCTCTATCATTAGTAATTGTAGATGAATCAGCAATACTACCTGCTGTAGTATTAATTCCAAAATCTGAATTATATACCAGATTATCAGCTGTTGCACCAAGAGAATAATAGCCAAACATTCCGCCGACATATTGTTCAGTCGTTCCACTTGCTGTTATATCAACCGATGTGTATGTATCGTTGATACTTCCACCCTCTACATAACCTATTAATCCGCCTAAATAATCTATAACAGCTGACGATGTTGATATAGTACCTGTAGCATACGCATCATTAATAATTGTGCCGGCATTAGTACTGTAGTTGATACCGGTATATCCTATTAATCCGCCTACAAGGTTTTGTTGCGTATTAGATGTGATATTATTGTTTGCAGCATAGGATTTTTCAATTGTACTGTAGTTTGCAGCACCAATCAACCCTCCAATTTCTGATGTTTCAGAACCGGCAACATCAATATTTAACTTACTGGTATAGCTGTTCTTTATAGTTGTTTCTTGTGCATAACCGACTAAACCACCAATCTGCAACCAAGTAGCATTAGAGTCTACGTTAATAGAACCGCCTTTGATATATACATTATCTATTGTTGAATTAACGGCTGAACCTGCTAAAGCGCCGATATTACTATTTTCGACATCAAAAGTTACATTTTCAAAACCCAAATCTTTTATCACTGCACCATTAACTATTCGGAATAAACCTATATCATTATAAGAGATATTACCATTCTCTTCAATTGTTTGATCAATAGTTAGATTTGAGATCACATGTCCGTTACCATAGAAATTACCTTTAAAGTGATTTATCATAGTAAAATTTATTCCGGACATATCTATATCATTATCAAGAATAAATGATACCCCTGAACTTGTATTACCTGAAGAATCACTATTAAGTATTTCAGCCATTTTTACTAAATCAGCGGCAGAACCGATATAATATGCTTTCCCTTTCTCAAGTGTATCAGTATCACTAAGGGATGATATATAGGTTTTAATTGTAGGCTCATCTTCATAATATAGTGTACCAAAATGCGGAGTCATATTCGGTCCGTATTCCCACCCGTTGAAATTATTGAATATGTTATCCATTGTCCCTGTTGTGTTTTGCATATATGCAAGATTTTGAGATGTAATTCCAGAACTGGATACACCAGTACCTATAGCAGTGCAGTCATTGTTCAGAGATATTGCATTTGTTATACTTCCGGCATTAATTAAGTTTCCTACAAATCCACCATAATTACCATTATATGAATATATATTACCAAAATCTTGGGTTGTATAAACACGGTTTATTGTTGCAGTATCAATAACACCTGCAAACCCGCCAACATCATAGTTTGTAGGTGAAAGATTTCCAATAACACTGACTTTCCCAATAGAAAAAGAATCATTAATTTCACCGCTTTTTAAATATCCAACAAATCCGCCGGCTGATGTCATTGAGTACCATAAGTCTACTTTTCCAGCGGTATAAGACCTACTGACCACAGCATTTTCCATATATCCGATTAATCCGCCGGCGTTCATACCATTACCTGACACAGAAGAATCGGAATAACTTGATTTTATGATAACATTATTAGATGCATCACCTACGACTTTTCCGACCAAACCGCCGACAGCACGGCTTGCAATCGAACCAGTGCCGCCAGTCCTGCTACCATTAATCGAACCCGTAGTATATGAATTGATTATCTGTACACTGCCTTGAACAACATTTGCCAGACCGCCAACAGCAACATAATCATTGGTTTCAGATGATGAAAAACTCCTACTCACAGAAATATTTTCGAGACCTAAGTCTCTGACTACGGCATCACCGCTCAATATATTGAAAAATCCGCCTGCTTCAGATTTTAAACCTTTTATAACATGCCCGTTGCCGTAGAATTTGCCGGTAAATATGTTATTTATAGTATAAGTCCCAGAATAACTTGTTAAATCAATGTCATTTTCTAGTACAAGAGTAATATTAGGAAGTTGATCAACACTCATCGCTGATAATTTCCGCAAGTCCGCCTCGGTACTTATATAATAAGTTTTTCCCTCTTGAAGAGATGTAACATCAGAAACGTAGACTTTAGACCTTTCAGGAAGAGAATATCCGTCAACAATATCAATAAACCCTTTTGATAAAATATTTCCGCTTGCTCCTACAATGTTTGCAGCATCAATAAATCCACCTGATAAACTACTGCTCCCTGAACTGGATGGATTCTTTGTTTCTACTGAATCAATGAAACCATCGGAATCTAAACCGCCCGGGACGGTGACGGTTTCGTCGTAGGTGACTTTGTTGCCTGTATAAGTATAAACGTTGTTTCCGCTGCCGCCGAAGAGTTTGGTTGCAACTTCGCCCGATAGTGTCCAGCGGGATTCGTCAAATACTTTGAACTTGTGATCGCCCGTAACATCTGCCTCAATACCTTCTGCTGCCAGTTTATCAATAACATCCTGTACAGTATCAGTTGATGAGCAGGCAATGTTCTTAGCAGTTCCGCCCTCAACCTGTACTGTCAGGGTATGAGAACTTGAATCCCCGAACAACTGCCCGATAGTGGTTGAGGTTGACATATCAAACCCGACATTTGTTGTAGTTACATTTCCGAAATGCGGGGTTGCACCGGCTGTATACTGCCAGCCCTCCGCAGCGGTGAAACCTAAACCTTGCATTGTAGATTGGTTTTTCAATTGATCCATTGTAAGAGCGCTGGCACCTGACAGACTACCAGTAGATACTGCACTAGACGCCGCAGCACTATTAAATGCCGAATTGCTAACAGTCGTGTTGCCACTATCCATAGTGCCGAGAACCCCTCCAACATTTGTTCCGAAAAGCGTAGAACCTGCATAATACGCATTGGTGATTGTGCCGGAACCGATACCTATTAATCCACCGACATTAGAATCGGAAGCAGTAGATGATATATTCACTGTTGAATAAACATTTTTTATATTACCGCTGGCAGAACCAACCAAACCGCCGATGACATTCCCGGAACCACTAATATTACCAGAGGAGAATGCGTGTTCAATTGTTGATGATACTAACATACCAACCAAACCACCGACGGTGCTGTTAGCAGTTATATCAATATCTGCCCAGGAATTAGTGATAGTAGAATTTGAAAGATATCCTGCTAAACCTCCGCTAGTACCTTGACTGGATATCGTACCTCCATCAACATAAGAATTTTTGATAGTAGTATTTGTTCCATAACCTACTAAGGCGCCTGCAGCACCTGTAATTGTTACGTTTTCAAGTCCGATATCTTGAATAGTTGCATCGTCTGTAATCCCAAAGAAACCAATAGGACCACCTGAAGTACTACTTATTTTCAAGTTAGATATTACATGTCCATTACCATAGAAATTGCCTTTAAATACTGCATTAGAACCCCCAATCCCTGCAAAGTTGGACACTGATGACATATTAATATCTTGTTCCAAGATGAAGGTAACATCGGTCGTATCTTTGCCGCTGTTAACAAGTTCTGCCAACTTGTTCAAATCCGTAACAGATTTGATGTAATAGGTATTTCCAGACACAAAATCTGAGACATCTGAAACATAGGCTTTTGCTGCTGGAGCAGATGTAACCGTTACATTTCCGAAATGCGGGGTTGCACCGGCTGTATACTGCCAGCCCTCCGCAGCGGTGAAACCTAAACCTTGCATTGTAGATTGGTTTTTCAATTGATCCATTGTAAGAGCGCTGGCACCTGACAGACTACCAGTAGATACTGCACTAGACGCCGCAGCACTATTAAATGCCGAATTGCTAACAGTCGTGTTGCCACTATCCATAGTGCCGAGAACCCCTCCAACATTTGTTCCGAAAAGCGTAGAACCTGCATAATACGCATTGGTGATTGTGCCGGAACCGATACCTATTAATCCACCGACATTAGAATCGGAAGCAGTAGATGATATATTCACTGTTGAATAAACATTTTTTATATTACCGCTGGCAGAACCAACCAAACCGCCGATGACATTCCCGGAACCACTAATATTACCAGAGGAGAATGCGTGTTCAATTGTTGATGATACTAACATACCAACCAAACCACCGACGGTGCTGTTAGCAGTTATATCAATATCTGCCCAGGAATTAGTGATAGTAGAATTTGAAAGATATCCTGCTAAACCTCCGCTAGTACCTTGACTGGATATCGTACCTCCATCAACATAAGAATTTTTGATAGTAGTATTTGTTCCATAACCTACTAAGGCGCCTGCAGCACCTGTAATTGTTACGTTTTCAAGTCCGATATCTTGAATAGTTGCATCGTCTGTAATCCCAAAGAAACCAATAGGACCACCTGAAGTACTACTTATTTTCAAGTTAGATATTACATGTCCATTACCATAGAAATTGCCTTTAAATACTGCATTAGAACCCCCAATCCCTGCAAAGTTGGACACTGATGACATATTAATATCTTGTTCCAAGATGAAGGTAACATCGGTCGTATCTTTGCCGCTGTTAACAAGTTCTGCCAACTTGTTCAAATCCGCAACAGATTTGATGAGATAAGTATTCCCTGATACGAAATCCGAAACGTCAGAAACATACTGTGCTCCGGAGGTTGAACCTGTATCAACTTTGTGAAGAGTTCCTGAATATGTAATATCGTATGTACCGCCGCCAGCTGATGAGTTTGAATGTGTCAGACCAAGCTGTCCTAACAAATCACCATCAAATTCTATATCAGAACTTATTGTTATCTTTCCGGTCGTAAACAAAGTAACGGTTGCACCATTAAGTTCAAGCATGTCTATTACATCTCCGAGAGTATTATCAGATGTAAATGTAGTTAAAATTGGATCTTGACCTACCGGACGAAAACCATTACCTAATGTTCCGCTTGTAATCCCGAGTTCGCCAAGTGTTGTATCGCTGGTGATAGCATTTGAATCAATAAATTTTTCTTTTTCATTCAATACCGGTTCTGAACCGCCAAAAAGTTTTAAGGCAAAAAGATTTGTCAGAGTATGACCACTGGATTCAGTGGTAAAATCTATTTTAAAATCAGACGATGTACTTGAAACGCGTAATTTCCCTAAGTTATATGTAACAGATAAACCTAAACCTTTCAGTTCATCAATAACATCCTGTAGTGTATCACTACCATTAAAACTAAGCGTTGATCTAGAACCATTATTTGTTACGACCAAATCAGTGACAAGCGAACCAAATCCGCTGTTGTTATAAGACATAATCTCAGATACCGTAGTCGAAAGTGATGCTACGACAGTGGAAGTAGTAGGTGTAGTTATCTTATCTGTCTGCCATGTTCTTGTATTATGTTTGTATGTAGAATCATTCGGATTAGTCTCCGTAGTACCCAATGCAAGCCCAAGTTCAGAATTCAGGTAATCTAAAAATGTACCTGCTATCAAGGCACCGCAGCCGTCTGTCCAATTAGAGGTGGAAACTGTTATTTTCCCTGTCGTAGAGCTATAATTGATTCTTCCTGCACCTACTGAAACAGATATATCTGCAAGAGTAGTATCGGCAGCAATAGTTATTGTTTTTGAGCCTGTGATATTACCAGTATGCTGAAATCCATATGAATCGCCTAGACTTGGGCCGCTTGAAACTCCCGTGTTTGGACCACTGAAACCGCCGTTTAAATCCGGCTCAACTATACCATTATCATGCTGACCTGCAGTGTTATTAATGACAATTGTTTTACCAATAACATCAGAACCAAATAAATCAACCAATTTTGTTGAAGATGATGCATAAGCGGTTGAAGTGGATTCTGTTACTGCATTTATTGATGAGCCCTGATAATAATATTCCGTTTTAGAAGTACTTCCCCCGCCTCCGGCTGGCGGGTTATGGATATCCGGATTCGTTATAAACCCGTCAGGGTCAACCGTTATAGTTGTACCGCTGTCGCCGGTTACATTGTCCGGGGTTGTTATAAATCCGTCAGAATCTGAAACCGTTTCGCTCGATGAGATAATTTCTCCCGTATACTCGTAACCATCTTTGTTTCCTATTTCAGTCTTGTCGTAATATACCTTGTCACCCACAATAGAGAAGTTAAACCCGTTTGAAGCTCCTTCAACTACCGCTGTATACTTAATATTCTTAGCAACATAAGTATAATACTCATCCTCTGTCTTGACCTTGGTCAAACCAATTACATCAGCAAGTGTCCCAGATATATCCATATCGGTTTTCAAAACAAGTTTATTGCCTGACAAATACGCATCAAACGCCATATCATACGTCGGATCATATACCTTCAAATTATCTATATAATCAATTACATCCTGCAATGTAGTTGTATCTGAATCAAATGTCTTGGTTGCATAAGAACCTATCTTCAATGTATAACTGTTTGCCGGCAATCTCGCATCGTTGTTCAACGGATCTGACGCACCGGGAGTCAACAACTCTGACAGAGTTGCATCCAATGTCGCATCGGTAATATTCCCGAACAAATCAACAAACTCATCCTCAGGACCTATCAGCCCGTCAGATGTCACTGCATCCGCAGCCGTTCCGGATTGGTTCGTAGCGTTATTTATACTGCCTGTGTAAGTAATATCCTTACCGGATTCGCCTTTGCCGTTTTGGATACTTGTTATATACTTCAACGGCTCATACTCGATATAAGATATCGGAGAACCTACCATCGTAGTACCTGTAATAACTTCTTCCGTCAGCATACCCAATGCTGTCGGCAAAGAGCCGGTAACATACCCGCCGCCCGTGATAGAGATTATTCCGTTCTCTATCTTGGCATAAGTCTTGCCGCTCGTACCGTTCGCCGTATTCAAGGCATTATTTATCTGATTCAGCCAGTCGCCGATTGTTGCTGTACCCGATGAACCAGTTGTAGAACTTGCCTTGACTACAGTACCATCCGGTAAATAAATTGCATAATCTCTTAAATTTGTATTAATGCCCAAATCATTGAATGTTGTAGATGCATCAGCCTCAACATCCTCTGTTTTGGCATAAATAGGAGTATTACTAGAAATTGTTGTCTTATAATCCGTAACGTCAAATCCGAGAGCCGCTGCAAGTGTGCCGTCTATTGCTACTCCCGTAATACTGATTGTGTTATCAGAATTCAACGTCATACTGCCGCCGGCTGCCACAATATCGTTCTTGATATCCGTCAACGTTACATCTGTATTATAAGAATGTGTTGTACCGTTTATACCCAGCAGGTAACTCTTATCATCGCCTGTTATACTGCCGACTGTCGAACTCCAGCTCAGGTTTCCTTCTTTTTCGCCCATCAAAACAGATGAACTTGTAGAAGTCATTGATTCTGTAACCTCCAGATTACCGCTCGTTATCGTTGTACCGTATGAGGTTTCAACCAAGCCCAGTGCATCAACCAGTGTTCCTTCAAGATGTACACCATCAATTACAATATACCCGTCAGCATCTATACTTGCGCTGCCGCCTGCTGCGATTATATCCGCAAAGATATCATCCAGAGTAACACCGTTTGCATAGCTTATCTCTGTCCCGCCGTCTATTGATAACGTATACCCGCCGGCTCTCGGCGCCGCCGCAGGTGCTGCCATTCTTGCAGGAGCAGCTGAGAATGTAGATATACCGCTTGCACCCCCAAACAATTCATCAAGAGAAGTGCTGCCGTTTGCAACCGTTGTTGCGCCCGGAATATATACAGGGTTAACCGTTGAAAATCTTGTGCCGTCCTCTACCGAATCAAAGCCCAGTGCGCCGACAAGTGTTCCGCTCATTGTTACATCTTCGATACTTATAGTGTTATCATCGTTGATTGTAAACTTGCCGCCTGCAGCCTCAATCTGGTTCTTCAATGTTTGAAGTGTAGTATCTTTTGTATAAGTAGTTGTTGTACCGCCGTCAACGCTCAATGTGTAATTGGATGATGTTCCTAATATATCGCCAATCTTGGATGACAAACTGATATCATGTTCTATCGTTGCATCCATATCACTGCCGGAAGCTGATGAATCTGTTACAACAGTCAATGTCCCTGACGTTACGCTTGTACCCTGGGTAGTTGCATCCAGACCCAGCAATGCAGGCAATGTGCCGCCCAAGGTTACGCCCTGTATCGTTACATTACCGTCTTTGAACGTTACATCAGCACCAGCGGCTTTTATATCGTTCAAAACGGTTTCTAACGTAGTGTCTTTGCCGTATGTCTTTGCAGCTCCGCCATCAATAGTTAATGTTTCGTTACCCGTTGCGCCGAGTTTTTCCAAAGTCGTGTTTCCGGTTGCAGATTCAGTATAACTCGTTGTGTTTTTACTCATACCGAGAGCATCCGCAAGCGTTCCTTCTATATATCCGTCTTTGATTACCAGCTGATGAGTCGTGTCATCAAATTCTACTTCCAGACCCGCATTTCTTAAATCCGCTATCAATTCATCTATCGTCTTATTAGCAACATTGTTTACATTGCCGGTCAACGCTTTGCCTTCAGAATCATAAGCAACATAATTGTAAGAATTATTTATCCCTAAATCCGATAACAAAGTGTCACCATCTGCATCATAATGCGACTCATGAGCCGTACTCGTAATTGTAGAACCGTTCTTTGAAGGATCCAGCCCCAATACATCAAGCAAAGTTCCGGATATCTCGTTGCCTTTTGTATCTATTGTGATTACACCTTTGTCATCAATATCAAAATCTACGTTTCCTGCGGCAAGAAGATTTTGAACATCACCCAGAGTCATATCCTGTGTAATATTATGAGTATTGCCGCCAACAGTCAAAGTAGTCGCTGCATTGATGCCCATATCGCTTAACTTAGTATTCAAATCCGCAACATGCACATCTATATATGTCAGACGGTTGCTTTCCATCGCCGTTCTATTGAAGGTTTCTGACAGGTTCAATATATCTATAATATTGCTGCCGCCGGTTACTGAATCTAACGTCGCACCATTGATTGATATATTACCCATATCATCAACATCCGCAGATTCAGCACCTACAGCCGATGACATCAAATAGTCAAGAAAATCGCCGACTGTATTTAAATTCGCTGCTGTTCCGCCGGATTTGGCTATTGTATAATTTGTGCCGTTCTGAGCGATTGTATGCTCTACGCCTTCTATGATTACCTTGCCATCTGTTAAACCAAGTTTTGAAAACTCCGTATCCCTGTCAGCATAAACAAGTGAACCTGATATAGCACCGCTTACCGTACTGTCTTGAAGTTTCAATGCAGACTTGATATTGGTTGCTCCTTCGTCTATCTCTGATAAACTTACTCCAACCGTAAATGTACCTTTTTGCCCGTCAAATGCCGCAGATACCCCAACATCCTGAAACTTTTGTATCAATGAACGTATCGTATCTTCCGTTGTAACACTGAATGACTGCTGATTAACAGTAATTGTACCGTTCTTTGCACCAAGAAGACCTATTTGAGTATCCAGTGTCGCATACTTGGTTTCGTATTGAGTATATCCGCTCGTTGCCTTTGTCGCTGTTGCAAGACTGTCAACCGCTACATCATATGACTGACGCGCAGCCTCTGTCGTTGCCGTAGCTGTCGCTATATTCGTATTCGATGATACAGCAAGGTTTTGCATGAACAAATCCATTGAAGGAATACCAAATTGAGAATCTGTCAACTTTTCAAGACAGCTTTGGAAACTCGAGAAATATGACTTAATCTCATTGACAACGTTTAATAACGCTTCTTGAGCTTCCTGTTGTTCCTGTAATGTCGTAATAGTCTGTTGTTTGACTGACACCAAGGCATCAACCCAGCCGGATGTGTCTATTCCACTTGATAAACCACTAAACGAAATCGTTGGCACTAAATACTCACCTCCTCTCGCAAGAAGATAAGTTGTTGTTGATTAAATGGAGTCAATCCGCCTAAAACGAATTGTTCGCACACTCTCCCCAAAATTTCAATGAAACGCACGCAGCAGAATATCATATAATTACTTACGGGGGTAATTATACTATTAATATCCTTACATTCTGTTGTTCCGTGGCTGCAAATGCAGCCTAAGGTTCGTCTATTCAACGATACGCTCCATAAATAAAATGATATCATCCTGATAGTTGCAAACTATATATAACCATTATATCGCATGTGTGTATTTTTTACAACTGTTTTCGCATGGAAAGTATTACAATTCGTAACATTGGAAACAAGTGATTAAGTGACTAAGTGATTGGGTGATTAAGAAATTTCGATGCGTTCGACAATGCGGTCTTTTACATTCGTTCAGGACAACGAAAACCTGGCATTCTGCGAATTGTGAGCAGAGCGGATTTCTGTACGGACGACACGACTGTAAGGAGTTAGTCCGGATAGCGAACAGATTGAGCTGTCAGGAGCAAAGCTTCGTAAGCGAAACTATGTGAGTACGGAAGAAATCTAAAACAGGCTGGAGCGTTTCACGAAGGTGAAATGTGTAACGCCGTCTAACGCGAACAATCCAAGACGAGGCTTTAGCCGAATAATCTCAATATTTTGTTGGAGAAACTTCAACAAAATATACATTTACCCCCCCCTCTCTAAAAATGTCTTTCTGTAGGGTTGATTAGTACTTGAGATAATTTGTCTGCGCCTTCAAATGTTCTTTGAGCAAGGATTTCTGCAGCTTTTTTGTTATCATATCTTACAAACTTATGTTCAATAGTGAATTTCCCGTCGTTAATATCAAGTATTAAATAACAGGATTTCGGTTGTTCTGTGAACGGTCTGCCGACACTTCCAACATTGATAACTGTTTTTCTTGTTACTGTTTGGAATCCGCATGGAATGTGGGTATGTCCGCAAAGGATGATTGCTGCATCTGTATCTTTTACCATTTCTTCCACTTCTTTAGGCAGAGTATCAGGTAAAATATCTTCATTATTTCGTCTTGGTGAACCGTGTACAAGAAGAATTTTTATCCCTTCGATTTCAATTTCTTTCTGTGCAGGAAGATTTTTCAAGAATTCTTTTTGAGTTTCATTGAGTATTGATACATCATCTTTCAAGGCGTTTGCCATAATCGGGGCGCCGTTTTCTTGTAAAGAGTTGAAAATTTCATCCGAATATTCCGCAATCATTTTATCAGTATTTCCTTGAATCATTTCTGTATTATCGTATGTACTTATGTGCATGCAATAATCTATTGTTGCAGCAGGTTCAGGTCCAGCAAGAACATAGTCTCCAAGAAAAAATGTTTTGTCACACTTATTTTTTTGAATATCATCCATTACAGAATTTAATGCTGTCAAATTTCCGTGGATATCTGATAAAATTGCTATTTTCATTTTTCACCTCTTCGTTGTACAATTAATTATATGATAAAAAGACGAAACTCAAAACAAATTTCAATAGGTAACGTAAAAATCGGTGGTGGTGCTCCAATATCTGTACAATCAATGTGTAATACAGATACAAGGGATATTGATGCGACAGTTCGCCAAATAAAAGAGTTTGAAGAGGCTGGGTGTGATATTGCAAGACTTGCGGTTCTTAACAAAGATGCAGCTGATGCTATAAAAGATATCATAAAAAAAACAAATATTCCGCTCGTTGCAGATATTCATTTTGATTACAGGCTTGCTATTCAATGTATTGAAAACGGTATTCATGCACTTAGAATTAACCCGGGGAATATCGGGAAACGGGAACATACAGAAAAAGTTGTTAGCCTTGCCAAGGTTAACAATGTTCCTATTCGTATAGGGATTAATGCCGGCTCTTTAGAAAAAGAGTTAAAAGCCAGAGAAGATTTGACTCTTGCTGAGAAAATGGTTGAAAGTGCAATGAATCATATTCGTATTCTTGAAGATTTAGATTACGATTGTATGAAAATTTCACTAAAATCATCAGATGTTATGACAACAATTGAGGCATACCGTCTTATGGCGCAAAAAGTTGATTATCCTCTGCATGTCGGAGTAACGGAAGCAGGTACTCTCAAAGGCGGGTTGATAAAATCTTCTGTTGGGATTGGAACGCTATTAGCAGAAGGAATAGGAGATACTATAAGGGTTTCGTTGACAGAAAATCCGGTGGAAGAAGTTTATGCAGGGTGGGGGATTCTAAAATCATTAGGACTAAGAGAAAGAGGCGTGAATTTTGTATCTTGTCCGACTTGCGGCAGAACTCAAATTGATTTAATCGGATTAGCAAAGAAAGTAGAAGAAAAATTTAAAAATCTTGATTTACCTATTACAATTGCCACAATGGGATGTCCGGTTAACGGCCCGGGCGAAGC
>CALUXY010000014.1 GCA_944324855.1 Candidatus Gastranaerophilales bacterium
TTTAATTTAGATGATGAGGGGTAAATAAATTAGGTTGAAATTCTGCTTACTCATTTAATTTAGATGATGAGGGGTAATAAATATTCATACTCTAAATGATAGATTTAAATTTTTCTTGAAATGGATGTATCCTTGGCGTAAAATAAGAGTGTAGATTTAACACTAGTATTTTAGATGGGATTATACTTATGAATAAGAAAAATATAAGAAATATAGCAATTATTGCACACGTTGACCACGGTAAAACTACGATGGTTGACTGTATGCTGAAACAAGCAGGGGTTTTTCGTGACAATCAACAAGTTCAAGAAAGAGTTCTAGACAGCAACGATTTGGAAAAAGAAAGAGGAATTACAATCCTGTCTAAAAACATATCAATTAACTACAAAGGCTGCAAGATAAACGTAGTTGACACTCCGGGGCACGCAGATTTTGGCGGAGAAGTTGAACGGGTATTGGGTATGGTAGATGGCGCTCTTTTGATTGTTGATGCTGCAGAAGGACCAATGCCTCAGACAAGATTTGTATTATCCAAGGCTCTTGAGTTGGGAATAAAAATTATTGTTGTATTAAATAAAATTGATAAACCGGCAGCAGATCCTGACAGAGCACTTGATAAAGTATTTGATTTGTTTACTGAATTGACAGATAGAGAAGATTTGATTGATTTTCCTTATCTTTATGCAAGCAGTTTACACGGGTTTGCAATCAAGGAGCTTGATGACGAAAGAAAAGATGTAACCCCTTTATTAGATGCAATATTAGAAAATATTGCCCCGCCGGAAGGTGATGCGGATAAGCCTTTACAGTTTCAAGCAACAACATTGGATTACAACGAATATGTCGGCAGAATAGTTGCAGGTCGTATCGTAAATGGTAAAATTTCATCACAGGAACAAGTTTCTTTGTGTAAAGCTGACGGTACAATTGAACGCGGCAAGATTGCAAAATTATATGAGTTTAAAGATTTGGGACGTGAAGAAACTGACTATGCGGAAGCAGGGGACATTGTCGCAATAGCAGGTTTCCCTGATATTCAGATAGGTGAAACAATTTGTGAATTGAATAATCCTATGCCTTTACCTTTGATAAAGGTAGATGAACCGACACTGCAGATGAATTTTTCAGTAAATGATAGTCCGTTAGCGGGTACTGAAGGAAAATTTGTTACAAGCCGCCAGTTGAGAAAAAGACTTTATAACGAACTTGAAAAAAATGTAAGTTTAAAAGTTGAAGATACAGAAAGTACTGATGTATTCAAAGTAAGCGGACGAGGCGAATTGCATTTAGGAATATTAATTGAAACGATGCGCCGCGAAGGATATGAGTTTCAGATATCAAAACCGGAAGTTATTTTCAAAGAGATAAACGGTGAACAATGCGAGCCGTTTGAAAATCTTCTCGTTGATGTCCCAGATGAAGCATCCGGAAGCTGTATCGATAGATTATCAAACAGAAAAGCTACAATGCTTGAGATGAAATCATCAAACGGCAGAACGAAATTGAAGTTTTCAATACCTGCACGCGGTTTGATTGGGTTTAGAAACGAATTTATGCGAATGACCCGCGGTGAAGGTATTATGTACCATACATTTGACAGCTATAAACCTTATGCGGGGGATATTCCGAAACAAAGAAGCGGATCAATACTGGCACACGAAAGCGGAGAGGCAATACCTTATGCTCTGGCTCAATATGAAGACAGAGGTGTATTCTTTATTACTCCTAAGACAAAAGTTTATAGAGGTATGATAATCGGCGAAGGTAACAAAGCTCAAGATATTGCGGTTAATATTTGTAAGACTAAGAAATTAACTAATATGAGAAGCTCAACTGCAGATGTTATGGTAACTCTGCAAGCGCCAAAAATCCTTTCACTTGAAGATTGTATGGAATATATTGCAGAAGATGAACTGGTAGAAATTACACCTGAAAATATCAGAATGCGTAAGGTTGATTTGGTCAAGTTTAGAAGTATTTAGATGTAAAATTGATGTTAGACTTTTCATAACACAATAGTCATTGTGTTATGAAAAGTGATTAGGTGACTGGGTGATTAAGTGATTAGGCAAGCGAATAGTAAATTGTGAGGAGTGAATAATGAAGCACTTCTGTCATGCTGAACTGGTTTCAGCATCTTACCAACATTGAATTTCAATATGCCATGCTGGTAAGAACCTGAAATAAATTCAGGTTGACAAATAATTTGATTACAGTCGATTGATAAAACTTGGGCAAGATTATCTCCCCCGACTTTTATGGAGTGAGCAGGGGTAAATATATAACTTTTGATTCTTCGTACTCTTCACGGAGTGAACCATCAATGTTAGCGAAACAATGACAAGGCGACATCTGGAATCAATTTTTGTTAATCTCCTTCCCTGTTTAGGGAAGGCTGGGATGGGTATTAGTCATATAATATTAATATTGGCACCCACCTCTTATCCTCCCTCAATAGTGAGGAAGACTAACATAATTTGATTTTTTTTAACATCGCCAACCAAGCAGCGTACCCCACCAGGAAGAACCACCAGTGGCAGGAAAATATTTATTATAATTAACGAGGGGTTATTTCACGATACAAAAATTAATTATGTATTTACATTAAAATATTGTTATATTATAATATTTCATAACACAATTATTATTGTGTTGTGAAAATGGAGTAAGTTTAATGACATTAGTTTCGGTAATAATGCCGGTATACAATACAAAAGAAGAGTATTTGAGAGCAGCAATAGAAAGTATTTTGAATCAAACATTCAGTGATTTTGAATTTATTATAATAAATGACGGTTCAACGAATAATGCCGAAGATGTTATTTTGTCATACAAAGATGAACGAATAAAATATCTAAAACAAGAAAATCAAGGGATAGTTGGAGCATTAAACAGAGGATTAGAAGAATCTAGAGGTGAATATATTGCAAGAATGGATTCGGATGATATATCATATCCGGAAAGGTTGGAAAAACAATATAACTTTTTAACAGAGAATCAGGACATCTCCATTTTAGGAGCAAATATAAGAATTCTACCTCAAAATAGAGTATTAAAAATGCCGCAAAATATCGCCGTTATGGATTTACTTTCTGATAACTGTCTGATACATCCGACTGTTATGATTCGTAAAAGTGATTTACAAAAATATAATTTAAGATATGAAAATGATTGTCCTTATGCAGAAGATTATAATCTATGGGCAAAAGCACTAATGAGAGATTTGCATATAAAAAACATGCAAGAAGTTTTGCTTGATTATAGAGTTTATCCTGAGAATTCTACTACAAAAAATCGTGAAGAACGTATAAAAAGTAGTTTTAAAGTTCAAGATATGCTGTTAAATTATTTGACTGATGATGTAAAACTGCATAAAAAGTTACTTGAAATAGCATATTCAAAGAAACGAAAAAAGAGTACATTGTTAGAAAATTTATTTTCTATAAAGAATTTATACAAAGATTGGGCGAAGTATAAACTTCTGACTATTTTTGGGTGTGAATTTTATTTTAAAGTGAAGGAGTTTGCTTGTGAATAAAATAATTCATTATTTCTATGATGATATAGATATCTGGAAAAAGAATCCTTCACCGCAGTTTCGGATGTGTTATGCTTCCTGGAAGAAGTTTTGTCCGGATTATGAAATAAAACTGTGGCATACAGACATGCCTGAATTCAAAGAAATATTAAAACAATCAAAATTTGTCAGGGAATGTTATAAACGTAAAATGTGGGCATTTTTAGCGGATTATGTAAGATACTACGCAATATATAATTATGGCGGGATTTATTTAGATACAGATGTCCAACTATTAAATAACTTTGATAAATACTTGGATAAACAATTTTTTACAAGTATAGAAGGTGATATTTTGTATGGCAAAAATGTTCCCGAGCCTGCAATCATAGGCGGAGAAAAAGGAAATTATATTTTTAGAAAAGTTTTGGACTTATACAATTCTGATGAAATATTTAAAATTGATTTTCCGACTGCCAATATAGTTTTGCAAAAAGTTTTGCAGGCTGAAGTCGGGTTTGAGAATATTGAGTATTCAAAAGATTTCAATGACAGGCAGTCAATAATATATGACAAATCAATACCTTGCAGAACTCTGGATGATTATGAAATGTATCGGAATCAGAAAATTTTTAAATCAGATAAGTATGGTGTTGAGATATACCCTTCTGAATATTTTGTTCCTACTTGGAATGTATTTGAGGACAGGGCATTTACGGATAATACCATTTCAATACACTGGGGGCAGTGTTCCTGGTGGGATAGCAAAGGTAAACTGCGGGAAATTGAATCGTACAGATACAAAAATCCGATAAAAAGATGGTGGTATGTAAGTTCAGATACCATTGCAAAGAGTTTAACTTTTTGGATACCAGGCAAAAAACAAAGACGAGTAGTAAGAAATTTAATTGTTTGTAAATAAATATAATTGGAAATGAAACATGGTATATAAGCATAATTTAGCAATATTTTGTAAAACATGTATAAGAGATATTGAATGTTTAAAACAATTATTAAAATCTATAAAAGATTTTAATAAAGATAATATACCTGTTTGTGTCAGTATCGCAAGAAATGAAGAAAATGTTTTAACTCCGGTTATAAATTCTTATGATAAAAATATTAAAATTTTTATTGATGAAAATATAACATCATATAATTATAATAATGATGATATACTTTTAAAAGATTGGATTCCGCAGCAATTTGTAAAATTAGAATTATATAAAACTAATTTCGCAAGGCATTATGTAATTATAGACAGCGATTGTTATTTTATTAAAGATTTTTATATCAAAGATTTTTTGTATGATGAAGATATTCCGTATATACCTATTTCTCATTATTATAAAGCTGAAAAATTTGCATTCCAATTATTACCAAACCCGCCAATCGTTGATAAAGAACGAGTAATATCTAATTTTTTAAATAGAAATGGAAAACCTGTATATATGGATATGCCATGGATTTTAACATCTGAGTATATGAAAATGTTTGAAAATTATTTAACAGAAAAGAATACTAATTTTAAAGATATTATTTTATTACTTCCTTTTGAGATGCAATGGTATTTAGAATTTGTTTTGTCTAAAAACTTACCTTATGTTCCTTGTTCTGCTTTATTTTTTGGAATGCATTTAGAAACTCAATATCAAATCTATAGATGGCTGGGATTTGATGAAGATATTGTAAAAAAAGAATATCTTGGCATCTGTATGAATAAAGGTTATGTAAAAAGTACAAAATTCAAACCTTTATGGATAGGTTCTCATATTATAAGAAACTTAATCCGTCTAAATTATAAAATGACAAAGGGAAGATATGATTATAAGAAAGAAACCAATCTTAGTTTTTGGCAGAATATTTTTTCAATCACCAATGAATATAAGAATAAAGTAAAAACGCACAAAGTTTATACGTTTTTAGGACTACGTTTTAAACAGCGAATTAATTGAAATGTAAAGGTTTAATGGGTTTAAATTTATGGTTGCGATATCTGTTGTAATGTCAGTTTATAATACAAAAGAAGAATGGTTGAGAGAATCGATAGAGAGTATTCTCAATCAAACATTCGGAGATTTTGAATTTATTATAATAAACGACGGCTCAACAAATAATGCGGAAGATGTTATTTTGTCATACAAAGATGAACGAATAAAATATATAAAACAAGAAAATCAAGGATTAGCAAAATCATTAAATACCGGTTTAAATATTGCAAAAGGTGAATATATTGCCCGTATGGACAGTGATGATATATCACTGCCGGAAAGATTTGAAAAACAAGTAAAATTTTTGGATAAGAATAAAGATATTTCTATTTTGGGCACATGGTTTGAGAGATTCCCGCAAAAAGAGATAATAAAGCATCCCTCAAATATAAAATATTTAGACTTACTTCAAAGATGTTATATTGGTCATCCCACTGTAATGTTCAGGCGTGCAGAGTTTGAAAAATATAATCTTAAATATAATCCAGAATATTTGTGTGAAGATTATGAACTGTGGTCAAGAGCAATATCTTATTTCAGAATAGCTAATTTACCGGAAATATTATTGAAATATCGATGGTCAGGAGAAAATTTAAGCAAACCGACTAAAGAATTTATATCATCTACTATTAAAGTGCAAGAAAATATGCTTAATTTCTTAACAAATAATAAAAAAGAGCAAGATGAAATAATGGATACGATTAATCATACTTACTCTTGGCTTGAAAGAATTTTTTCTATAAAAAATTCTCGGGATAGAAAATATAAAGTAATAATGATTTTGGGGAAGAAGATAAAAATAAAAATAAATAAAAAACATTATAATCTTGAATATAAACTAGGGGAAAAATCTCAAGTATGTGATGGTTCTTATATAGACTCTAAATCAATCATAGGAAATTATACTTATATTGGGCGGAATTGTAATATAACCAAAGCCGTAATAGGTAATTATTGTTCAATAGGAAATAATGTTACAATTGTTCCTGGAGAACATGATATTTACTCAATATCAACTAGTCATGCACTGTATGATGGTAATTGGTATAAAAAATTAACTGAAAAAGATTGTATTATTAAGAATGATGTATGGATAGGGGCGGATTCGATAATTAGACGAGGAATAACAGTTGGAAATGGTGCCGTCATAGGAGCAAATTCGTTTGTCAATAAAGATGTTCCGGATTTCGCGGTTGTTGCCGGAAATCCCGCAAAAATTATCAAATATCGTTTTGATGTTGATAAATGTAATAAAATTGCAAAATCAAAATGGTGGAATTTTAAATTAGATAAAGCAAAAACAATTATAAAATGTTTAGAGGAATAATTATGCGAAATATTGAATTGTCTATATTAATAAAAACTTTTATGAGACCGCAATGTCTTAATAACTTATTAAATTCAATTAAATTATATCAAGAATATTGGGATTTAATATTTGATAATATAATAATTGTTGATGATTCTGATAATAAAAATAAAAATTTAAATAAAAAAATTATAGAAAATTATAATTCTTTAAATATTTTATACAAAGAATTTGATTTTAATTCATTAGGAATATCAAAGGGTAGAAATGTAGGGCTTTCATATATTAAAACTCCATATTTTTTATTATGTGATGATGATTTTATATTAGATTATAATTGTTCTTTAATCAATAATTTAAATTTATTAAAAGAAAAAAAATTAGATATTTTAGGTGGTGTCTATCGCGATATATGTAAAATTGATGATACTAGTTATCTAGAAAATAATTGGTTAGGTTTTATAAAAGAAGGTAGAGAGTTTGATATTTGTAATATATATGACAATTTATTCCCTGAATTTATTGAGTGTGATATTTGTCAGAATTTTTTTATTGCAAAAACAGATAGTGTTCTTTCAGTAAAATTTCCCGAAGATATGGCGGTTTTGGAACATAACATTTTTTTCCTTCGTGCAAAACAAAAAAAATTAAACATTGCATCTACATCCAGATTGTATACAAGGCACTTACATATAAATAATAAAAAATATTCCAAACACAGGAACAGAAAAATATATGACCCTACAAATAAAAAAGTGATTGGAACGTATATATCTAAAAATTGTATCTATAAATTCAATAATTATTTAGATATTGCCAAGGAAAAATTTGTACATATTAATAAAAACAATAATTTTAAAAGAATTTTTTCTATCGAAAATCAATATAACGATAGAATAAAGAGAAAATGTGTTACTCTACTCGGGATAAAATTAAAATTTAAAACACCATATAGTATAAAAAAAATACTAAGCCTGTATAAACTTAAACAGTATAAAAAAAACTATCCACAAGTAATGTCAACAACAGAAACGCTTAATATGATTATTGATGATCATAAATCTATTGCTCGTTTGGGTGATGGTGAATTGAAGTTAATTATGGGGTATGGTTTAGGAGAAAAAGATTCTCTAAATGAATACCAAGTTTATAATAAAGAACTTGCAGACAAATTAAAGTATATTCTAAAAAATCCACATGATAATTGTCTTGTTTGTATAGACCCTTTTAAAGACAAATATAATGATATACAATTTTATAAAAATGATTTATCTTATTGGGAGAATTTTTGGTTAGAATCTTTTGAAAAATTAAATTCATTTTATAATCATAATTATAAATATGGTATAACAACATTTTCTAGGAATACAGGTTTTATTGAGAATAGTCTTTTTAAATTCAAGCAGATATGGAATAATCGAAAAGTAATTTTTGTTGTTGGTGAAAATTCACATTGGGTTGATGAACCAAGACTATTTGATAATATCCGTACATCTAAATATATAATTACAAAAGGTAAAAGTTCTTATGATGATTACAAAAATATAATATCTGCTATTAGAAAATACGATACAAATTATTTAATTTTATTAGCAATTGGTCCTACATCAACTGTTCTTTCATATGAATTATCAAAGGAAGGTTATCAGGCTTTGGATATTGGACACATGCCTAATTGTTATTTGCAAGCAATAGGGGAACGAAAAAGTCCAGAGATAGAACATTTTTATAATAAACAATATGACAGTAATAAAATTGTATAAGAGGAGAATAAAATGCATTTCAAATTTGGACAAAAAATTATTGATAAGATTCGAAATAAAAAAGTACAAAATAAAGAAATATATGAGATAATGTTTGATAATTATTGTAATATTAATACAATAAATAACATTATAGATACTCCTGAAGGTATAAAATTTAAATATAAAAATAATACATTACAAACAATAAAAGCTTGCATTTACGAAGTATTTATAAGGAAAGATTATAATATTGATTGTAATAAACAATCGATTCTCATTGATGTAGGAATGAATGTTGGTACTACATCTTTATTTTTTGCAAATAAAGATTATATAACAAAATGTTATGGATTCGAACCGTGCTTAACAACATATAATGATGCAATTATAAATATTAATTTAAACGAGAACATTAAAGATAAAATACAAACATTTAATTATGGTCTTGGTAGTGAAACCCAAAAAGTAAATATTAAATATAATCCTCAAAAATCAGCGTGTACATCTATTTATGATGATATAAATGATTTTGGTGAGGATGTTAGCTTATTAGAAAATGAATGTATAACTATAAAAAATGCTTATACGGAAATTCAAAAAATTTTGGATTTGCATTCTAATGAAAATATTATTTTAAAAGTAGATACAGAAGGGGCAGAATATGAAATATTTAAGTGTTTGGATTCAACAGATATTTTAGATTATATTAATATTGTTTATATAGAATGGCATAAGTACACCCCTGATATTTTAAAACAAATTTTGCTAAAACATAATTTTGCTATTAAATTTATACCAGAAATAACTTCACAAACATATGGTGGTCTAATTTTAGGAGTAAATTTATGCAAATAGTAAAAATAATGGGCGGACTCGGTAATCAGATGTTTCAATATGCTTTTGCTAAAGCATATTCACTAATAAACCATTGTGATGTCTTGATTGATTTATCTCATTTTGAAAAAATAAAAAATCTTCCGGAAGGTCCGGTTGCACTAAGAGGATATGTATTAGATAACTATAATATTAATCTTGTTTATGCCAACGAAGAACAAACGTTGAATTTAATCCAAGACAAAAAAGTATTAATCCCCGGAATTATCAGAAATTTATTCAAAATTCCAAAATACAAAAATAAAATTGTTTATGAAAAACAAAATCAAGTATTTGATAAGTCATTATTAAAAAAAAGAAAAGATGTTTATTTTGAAGGATACTTTCAGACAGAAAAATATTTTAAAGATTATAGAAAAGAGTTGCTAAAAGATTTTTCTCTAAAAACCAAACTTAATGACTTAAATAAACAAATGCTAGAACAAATAAAATCTGCTAATTCTGTTTCAATACACGTTAGACATGGGGATTATTTGAATTTACAAAACGTGTATAAAATTTGTTCACTTGATTATTACCAAAAAGCGATAGATTATATATGCCAAAATACAGAGAATCCGCATTTTTATATTTTTTCTGATGATATTGAATGGGTTCAAGAAAATTTTAAATTACAATTTCCGTTTACTATTGTTGATATAAATTCGTCTGATGAAGGATATTTTGATTTAGAACTTATGAAACATTGCAAACACAATATTATTGCCAACAGCTCTTTTTCATGGTGGGCCGGCTGGTTAAATGAAAATCCGAACAAAATAATAATGTCACCAAAAATCTGGTTTGTAAAAGAGGATGAAAAATGTATTGACAGAATCCCGCAAGATTGGATATTAATAAACAACTAACAAAAAAGTATGAATAATTTGTTTTAGATGTATAATTTAATATAAGGAATTTTTTAGTGTATCAATAAGAAAGGTATCAGACATGAAAAAAGCATTAATCACCGGTATAACAGGGCAGGATGGAAGTTATCTTGCAGAATTATTACTTGAAAAGGGATACGAAGTTCACGGGATGAAACGACGAGCTTCTTCTTTTAATACCGCAAGGATTGATCATTTGTATCAAGATATACACATTGATTCTAATTTCAAATTACATTATGGAGATTTGTCTGATTCCTCAAACTTGATAAGATTAGTACATGATATCCATCCTGATGAAATCTACAACTTAGCAGCACAATCGCACGTTAAAGTTTCATGGGATTGTCCTGAATACACCGCTGATAATGATGGTTTAGGAACGCTTAGACTTTTAGAGGCCATAAGAATTAACAAGCTGGAAAATAAAACAAAATTCTATCAAGCATCTACATCCGAATTATATGGGCTTATCCAAGAACCTATTCAAAAGGAAACAACACCGTTTTATCCGCGGTCTCCTTATGCCGTAGCAAAACTCTATGCCTATTGGATTTGTGTAAATTACCGTGAATCTTTTGGCATTTTTGCATCTAATGGTATTCTTTTTAATCATGAATCTCCACGCCGCGGTGAAACATTTGTTACAAGAAAAATAACCATGGCAGCAACGAAGATTAAACTTGGATTGCAAGATAAATTATATCTGGGCAATTTAGATGCAAAACGAGACTGGGGGCACGCAAAAGATTATGTAGAAGGTATGTGGAGAATTCTACAGCAGGATAAGCCTTCCGATTACGTTCTTGCGACCGGTGTTACAACGTCAATAAGAGATTTTTGCCGTATGACGTTCAATGAATTAGGTATTGATATTGAATTTGTTGGCGAAGGTGTAAACGAAAGAGGTATTGATAAATCTACGGGAAAAACTTTGATAGAAGTCGATCCTAGATACTTCCGTCCGGCAGAAGTAGATTTGCTGCTTGGCGATAGTACAAAAGCTCGCACAGAATTAGGCTGGGCTCCAAAATATGACCTGCCTATGCTTGTAAAAGAAATGGTTGAAGAAGATTTAAAACTTGCCCAAAAGGAAAAAACTTTACGTGACAACGGGTATAAAGTTCTGATTCCTCAGGAGGTATAAATGAATAATATAAAAGTATATATAGCCGGCCATCGCGGGCTTGTCGGTAG
This sequence comes from Candidatus Gastranaerophilales bacterium, assembly GCA_944324855.1. Lineage (GTDB taxonomy): Bacteria > Cyanobacteriota > Vampirovibrionia > Gastranaerophilales > Gastranaerophilaceae > UMGS1585. Next base: position 11,523 of record CALUXY010000014.1, read on the forward strand.
TGCAATAAAAAGAGAATTGGAGAGAAAAGGGTATCATAATCTTATATATAAGTCACATTCAGAACTAGATTTGACGGATTCAAAAGCTGTTGCAGAATTTTTTGAGTCAGAAAAACCGGAATGGGTTATTCAAGCGGCTGCAAAGGTCGGGGGGATTGTCGGAAATAGTACTTATCCTGTTGAATTTATGCTTGAGAATCTTAAAATTCAAAATAATATTATTGAAAATTCATACAAAAACAATGTACAAAAATTGTTATTTTTAGGCTCAAGTTGTATTTATCCTAAAAATACACCTCAACCAATGAAAGAAGAATATTTATTATCGGATTATTTGGAAAAGACAAATGAAGGCTATGCTCTTGCAAAAATCTGCGGGATTAAACTGTGCAATTATTACAACAAAGAGTATGGAACAAATTATATGTCTGTTATGCCTTGCAATCTCTATGGTATTGGTGATAACTATCATCCACAAAATGCTCATGTTATTCCAATGCTGATAAGACGCTTTCATGAGGCAAAAATACAAAATTTACCGGAAACAACGGTTTGGGGAACGGGAACTCCACGCAGAGAGTTTTTATTCGCAGATGATTTAGCAGAAGCAGTTGTTTTTTTGATGGAAAATAAAGATGCTAAAAATATTGGAGAATTTATCAATATTGGCTCCGGTGTTGATATGACAATTTCTGAAATTGTTGAATTAATCAAAAAAACAGTTGGTTATAAAGGTAGATTAGTTTATGACAAAACTAAACCTGATGGTACTATGCTTAAACTGATGGATGTATCGAAAATAAATGCAATGGGCTGGCAAGCAAAAACTAATTTAAAAGAAGGATTAAAAATAGCTTATCAAGATTTTCTAAATCAATATAATAACCTTATCAGGAGCAAATAAATGAAATCAATAATTTTAGCGGGCGGGTCAGGAAGCCGTTTATGGCCATTATCAAGAGATATGTATCCTAAACAATTACTTACGCTTGAAGATAACACAAGCCTTTTACAGCAAACATTCCTAAGACTCAACAAGTTTATCAAAGCATCCGATATTGTAACAATCACAAATATCAAGCATCAACAAGATGTTAAACTGCAATTAAACCGGATTGATAATTCTAATATTGTAATTGGCGAACCTCTCGGTAAAAATACTGCACCGGCTATCGCCTGTGCGATAGAATATTTCAGACAGCAAAATAATTCCGATGATATCGTTATTATTCTGCCGTCAGACCATCTTATCAAAAATACAAATGCGTTTGAAAAAACAGTTGAATCCGCCAAACATTTGGCCGATATGGGCTATATTGTAACATTCGGAATAAAACCAACCTACCCTGAAACAGGTTACGGGTATATAAAAACGCTTGAACCGCTACAAGATGGGTACAAAGTCGAAAAATTTGTAGAAAAACCAGACCTTGAAACAGCAGAAAAATACCTTATTTCCGGAGATTATTACTGGAACGGCGGTATTTTTATGGGGAAAATTTCTACCTTCCTTGATGAATTTCAAAAATATACTCCGGAAATTTTCGCAAACCTTAATAAACTTGATTTTTCCATCCAAAACAAAATAGATTATTCAATATACGAATCAATGCCTTCTATCTCAATAGATTATGCAATAATGGAAAAATCTGACAGAATATCACTCGTTCCGCTACAATCTGATTGGAACGATTTAGGCTCCTGGCAGTCTTTGTATAATGTGAAACAAAAAGATACAGAAGGCAACGTTTTGTCTGGAAAAGTCGTTACAAATAACGTTAAAAATTCGTTTATTTATTCACAAAAAGAAATCGTTGCAGTGTCAGGACTTTCTGATATCATCCTCGTAGAAACCGAAGATGCAATTATGGCTTGCAAGATGGATGAATCACAGGATGTTAAAAAGCTTTATGAAAAACTTAAAGCAAAAGAATCAGATACAACAAAACTGCACAAAACGGTATTCCGTCCGTGGGGATACTATACCTGCCTTAATTCCGGTGAAGGATATCTTACAAAGACTATCTGTGTTCAACCAAAACACAAACTCTCAATTCAATCACACAACCACCGTTCAGAACACTGGGTTGTATTGGAAGGAAAGGCTCTTGTAATCAAAGATAACAGGGAATACAATCTCTATCCGGGTGACAGTATTGATATTCCGGTCGGGATGAAACACTCGTTGCAAAATCCTTATGATGAAGAACTCAAGATTATAGAGGTTCAAAAAGGTGACTATATCTCAGAAGATGATATTATCCGATACGAGGATTGCTACGGAAGAGTATAAGTCTTTTTCCACACCCTATTGTCTTTTCTTCAAATTTAATTAAAATATAATTATGAGAAAAATAATTGTAAGTGCGTGTTTAATAGCTTTATTGCTGCAAGGATTTGCTCTTGCAGCACCTGAGACTCCTTCTCAGCCGTTTCAAAAAATAAATCAAGAACAGGAAGAAGCTAATCAGGCAGCTAATGAAGAACTGGACGAACTTACAGACCCGACAAGCGAAACACAGCCTAACGGAAGTGATATAAAACCCGATAAAGTTTATTCTCAGGCTGAGTATGAACAAATTTACAGAGATTTAGAAGTTCCGACATTTCGGTTTATTCACGATGTTGACCCTGATCAGTATTATGATATGAAAGATGCAGCGTGGTCACCATATCCTTTGATGCGATTAAACTCTCCGATTTATTTTAAATCAATAACAATCATGCCGGGATACTACCTTTTGACTCCAAGACAATATAAAGGCGACTGGTATATTCTCTTTAAAGAGGCCGGAAAAGTTAAATATATAATTCCCGTTTTTGAAAAGAATTATACAGATCCGATGTATTATCATAACAACCTGCCTGAACTTGATATGAAAAAGTCACAACGCTGGATGATAAGATTCTTAAACGGACTCGGCAAGTATATCAAAAAATCGAAACGAAAACCGCCTATTAAGACAAATCTGGAATTAACCGATTTAGATAATAAGTTTTTATTAATAGAAGTTTATTACGGCTCAATGCGTTACAAAACAATATTTAGAACCGAAAAATTTTAATAACCAAAATACATATTTTTTATAATTGGAAATATGGATAATATTATGTATAATGTTATTAAAACTAGGAGGGAACTTTGAAAAATAGATTTTATAATTGGAAAAAAGCTGTTGTATGTAGTTTGGTTGCTTTTATAGCCGCCCCAATAGCTGTGATGGCTGCAGATGCTACACCTGCAGAATTATATGATAACGTATGGAGACTAATCAATACAAAATATGTAGACCTGTCTGACAACGGACAAGTCTGGACAAGATGGAGAACCAAATATCAAGATAAACTTAAGACTCCTGAAGATGCATACGTTGCAATTGATACGATGCTTACAAGTTTGAATGATCCGTATACAAGGTTTTTAGATCCGAAAGAATTTGCAGAAGAAACATCTTCAATCAAAGGTTCACTTAAAGGCATCGGCGTTCAAATCGGTTTAAAAGACGGCAATCTTGTTGTAATAGAACCTGTTGTAGGTTCTCCGGCAGAAAAAGCAGGGTTACTTGCTGATGACAAAATTTTGGAAATCAACGGTGTATCTACAAAAGGGATTAACATTGAAAAAGCGGCAGAACTTATAAGAGGTGAAGTCGGAACACAGGTTAAACTTCTTGTTAAAAGAAAAGATATGGAGCCTTTAACATTCAACGTTACAAGAGCAGAAATAGAAGTGAAAGCTGTATCTACAAAACCGCCGATTGATGTTCAAATTCCTGATGATATCCAGTATATCAGATTAACCTCATTTATAAGCAAGAATGCATCAGGAGAAATCAGAGATATACTTCTGAAATCCAGAGACAAAAAAGGATATATTCTTGACTTGCGTTCTAATCCGGGCGGTCTGTTAAGTAATGCTGTTATTATGTCAAGAATGTTTCTACAGCCGGGTTCAACAATTGTAAGTACTGTTGACAGATACGGCTACAAAGAAACCATGAAAACAGGCGGAGGGAAGATTACAAACAAACCTCTGGTTGTAATAATCAATAAAGGTTCAGCATCCGCAAGCGAAATCTTTAGCGGAGCAATGAAAGAAAACCGTCGTGCAACAATCGTCGGTGAACAATCTTTCGGTAAAGGACTTGTACAGGAAATCAATAAACTTCCTTACGGTTCAGGTGTAAATATAACTATTCAGAGATATTTAACACCTGACGGCAACGATATTCACAAAAAAGGAATTACGCCGGATGTTGTTGTAAAATTAACAGAAGATAATGTTAAGAACAAAGATGATGTACAATTAAAAGAGGCTATTAAACTACTTCAAGGGCAATGCAATTAAAGGAATGGAAAATAAATAAGAGTGATGAGGGAAAGCCGCTCATTGAGCGGCTTCTATCTGCACGTGGAATAAAATCACAAAAAGAGATTGAAAACTTTATTAATCCTTTAAATATTCAATTAACTCATCCGAATGCTTTTTGTGATATGCAAAAAGCTGTTGAAAGGTTATCAAAAGCGATTGATAACGGAGAAAATATTCTTATCTACGGAGATTTTGATGCGGACGGACTGACATCAACATCTATTATGGTAAAAACCCTGACACATCTTGGTGCTAATGTTTCTTATTTTATCCCGAATCGTGAAGGAGACGGGCACGGGCTTAATTCCAATGCTTTAGTAAAACTGATGGTGTCTAAAAAGCCTAAAGTTATTATGACTGTCGATTGCGGGATAAGTAACGCAGAAGAAGTTAAATTTATCAACAGTTTTAAAATAGATGTAATACTTACAGACCACCACGAAGCACCTGAAGAATTACCGGAAGCGTTTGCAATTATCAATCCAAAAGCTCCGAACGCACTGGATGAAAAGCTAACAGCATCAGAAATAAATTATCTGACCTCGCTTGCCGGCTGCGGTGTTGCATTCAAAGTCGCACAGGGGTTATTAGAAAAGTATGACAAATTGACATATCTTTATGAAATACTTCCGTTCGTAGCTGTCGGTACAATTGCGGATGTTGTTCCTTTAATAGGTGAAAACCGGTATTATGTTGTAAAAGGGCTTGATTTAATTGCTCAAGGCAAGCATTACGGGCTAAAGCGGCTTTTAGACAATGCAGGATATTCAAATATTGATGAAGGTATAACCGCAGAACAGGTTGCATTTGGAATCGCTCCGAGAATCAATGCATCAGGCCGCCTGGATGCAGTTGATGATGCCATAAAATTATTAATAAGTGAAAATAGACAAGAAGTAGAAATGGCAGTTATTTCACTTGAAAACTACAATAAAATCAGACAGGATTTATGCCACAACACGTTTCTTGAAGCCGATGAGATGGCTAAGAATATAAAAGAGAATGCAATTGTTTTATTTAAACCTGACTGGCATATAGGGATTATCGGTATTGTTGCATCAAAATTGGTTGATAAATACCATAAACCTACTTTTTTGATGATGTATTCAGAAGATACAAAACAAATCAGGTGTTCTGCAAGAGGTGTAGAAGGAGTTTCCGCAATAAATCTATATGACATTATTTCTAATATTTCTGATAAATTAGACGGGTTTGGCGGACACATGCTTGCCGCAGGGCTTTCTTTTTCAGAAACAAATACAACATTTGATGAAGTAAAAAAAGGTTTGATTGATACGGTTAATGAAGCATTAGCCGGAGAAAAAATCGTTCAGGTTTTGAATATTGATATGGAGCTTGAGCCGGACGATATTTCAATTAATCTAATTGAAGAATTAAAAAAACTTGAACCTTATGGAGCATCAAACCCACAGCCGCTATTTGCGATTCATAATTTAATTCTTAAAGAAAAAAAGCTAATGGGCTCAAACAAAGAGCACTTACGTTTAACTGTAGAAAAAGATGGACAGGTATTTAATGCAATCTGGTGGTCTAAAGGAGATATATCTCTAAAAGCCGGCGATTTACTTGATATTGCTTTTTATCCGCAGATAAATACATTCAACGGACAAACAACCGTTCAATTGATTATTAAGGATTTACATTCAGAAGCATTAATCGTTGAAGAAGAACACTCTCAAGGTATAAAAATATATGATCACAGACAAAAAACAGGGATTTATAAACAGGTAAACGATTATCTTAAAACAACAAAGATGAATACTCTGGTTTTTGCAGAAGATAAAGCTGTTATAGATCAATTGAAACCGTATCCTGAAATATCTTCAAGAATAATAAACCGTAACGGACTAAAAAAATGTGATTCTCTGATGTTTTTTGATTATCCGGCATGCTGTGAACTGTTTGAAGCTATTTTAATAAAAACGTCACCTTCATTTATTCATTATATGAATTATTCTGTAAGACATAGCGAAGAAGAATTTCTCAAAACATTATCCGGCATGATTCGATTTGTTTGTCATAATAAAAACGGTATATTTGATTTGAATGGCAGTTCAACATTTCTGGGGGTTACATCTCAACTGATGATTCCGGCTCTAACTCTTTTAGAAGAATCAGGAATGATTAAAATTCTTGAAAAAACAGATGATTATTTTACTTTAAATTTAATAGAGCATGCAGCAATTCCGCAATTTAATACTTTGAGTTCTTATATTGAATTCAGTCTAGAATACAGTAATATCAATACGTTTAAGGAATCATACCTGTCAGCCGATTTGAATGCAATAAGTATATGCATGGCATGAAAACCAATAAAATAAGCAAAAAAGAGGAAATTTAACTATTGCAATATTTTTTGTATTCAATATAATATGATATGTACACATAGGAAAGGAGTTTTATCTATTATGAACAAAGAAGAATTAGTACAAGAAATTTCAAAAAAAGCTAAAGTTACTCAAAAAGAAGCTGGCGAAGTTTTAAATGCTTTAGTTGATACTATCCAAAAAACAGTTTCTAAAGGTAAAAAAGTTACTTTAGTTGGTTTCGGTACTTTCGAATCTCGTAAGAGAGCAGCTAGAAATGGTAGAAACCCACAAACTGGTAAAGAAATTTCTATCCCTGCTAAAACTGTTCCAGTATTCTCTGCTGGTAAAAGATTCAAAACAGTTGTTAACGGCAAATAGTTAATTTCTGAAAATTAATTTTTAAACCCGGAGTCTTGTACTTCGGGTTTATTTTATGTTAATTTATAGAAATGATAGAGTTACTGATATTATTTGTATTATCTTCATCTCCATTAACTATGTATGGTGTATTAAAAAGTATTTTAAACAAGTTTTCACCATACACCAAGCCTAGTTTTGGAACTATAAAACCGGCATTGCTCCGACTTGAAAAAAAAGGGATAATCATTTCTTCACAATCAATATCTGACGGAGGAAAAGTTTCTATTATGTATGCGATTACTCCGGACGGGCTGAAAGAATTAAAGAACAAAATACTTGAAGTTGATACTGAAAATCCGGTACAGTTTTTATCAAATGCACGTATACAGCTTGCATGTGCAGGCTTTTTGGATATGGAATCACAACAGGAGCTGTTTAAAAAACTAGAAAGACGTGCAGTATTAATAAAAACAGATGCAGAAAGTAAAATCTCTGACGAATTTGTTTCTCCGACATATTTTCACCGGCTGGTTTTAGATAATACAATTTGTGAATACAACAATTTTATTAATTTATTAGAAGGATTAAAACGTGGCAGCAATAGTTAGTTCTGTAGAAGAAGGTTCAATCGCTGAAGAATTAGAAATAGTATCAGGAGATGAATTGTTATCCATTGACGGGCAAAAACTTTCTGATATGATTGATTATCAGTTTTATTGCAAGTCTGAATTTCTTACACTTGAAATCAAAAAAACTGACGGCGAAATAGAAGAAATAGAACTTGAAAAAGATTATGATGAAGATTTAGGAATAATATTTGAAAGTGCAGTATTTGACAAGATAAAACCCTGCCTGAATAAATGTATATTTTGCTTTGTAGACCAGCAGCCAAAAGGTTTGAGAGATACTTTGTACATCAAAGATGATGACTACAGGCTCTCATTCCTTCAAGGAACTTATATTACTCTAACTAACCTGACAGAAGATGATAAATCAAGGATATCAAGAATGCACCTTGGACCTTTTTACGTATCTGTTCACACAACAAATCCAGAATTAAGAGTCAAAATGCTGAGAAATCCTAATGCTGGTAAAATAATGGAAAATCTTGAATGGTTTAAAGAAAATGAAATTCCGTTCCATGCACAGATTGTTTTATGTCCGGGAGTTAATGACGGACAAGAATTAGAAAGAACACTAAAAGATTTATCAACTTTAGGAGATTCACTTTTATCGGTTGCAATCGTTCCTGTCGGTATTACACAGTTTAGAGACGGTGATATTTTAAAAGAAGTAACTCCAAAGATTGCTCTTGAAACAATTGAAATTGCAAACAAATTTGATAAAGTCTGCTGTTCGGATGAGTTTTTCCTGCTTGCAGATAAACAAATTCCTGATACTGACTATTACGGGAATTTTTCTCAATTGGATGATGGCGTTGGTGCAATAAGAATGCTGCTAGAGGATTTTGAAAACCTTGATATCCCTCAAAAAATTTCAAGACAATTAAATCTTGCTCTTGCTGTTTCTTATGCCGGCTTATATCCAATGAAAGAAATATCAGAGAAACTTAACAAAATAGAAAACTTAACTGTCTCGATTTATCCCGTTAAATCAAATTACTGGGGCAAAAATATTACGGTTGCAGGACTTATTACATCCGAGGATTTAATTAATACAATAAAAGATGTTAAATGTGATTATGTTGTGCTGCCGGGAGTAATGTTTAAGGCGTATTCTGACTCATTCCTTGACGGTAAAACTCTTTCTGACGTAAAAAATAAGACAGGAAAAGAATTTATCGTTGTAAATGACCAGTATTCCTTAAAAGAATTGGTAGATTTTATTAGTGATTATAACTAAGTGAATCAATGATATTTATGTACGCATAAGCATTAAAATCAAGACAGCCGAAAATGATTTTCATAAACTGTTCATTATATGGTAAAAGTTTTACAAACTGTATGTATTCCTGATTAAAATCATCTTTTGTTTCTTTAGCTTTAATCTTAGCAATTAATTTGTGTGATTGATAAAGTTCTAAATACACACCGTCATCTTTTTTCTCTCCGATAATTCTGTAAAAGCCTTTTTCAATTGGTTTGCCGTCAAGGACAAAATCAACAGGAATACTTAAAACCTGACACTCTTCCATTTCTTCTAATGGTGTTTGACTTTCAATATTATCTTTATGCGCATCCATGTTATCGTGCAGACTGCTGCCTTTAACTTTTCTTATGGCTTTTTCACGTTGTTTTTTTAGTTTTTTATTCTTTTTTTCTTCAAGAGCATTCATTGTTTCTTCAAACTGTTTGTTTGTAATAATTTTTTGACCGTCCCAGGCGTTATCGATATTGTCGTATTTTGACCAGTCAACTTCTTCTGCCAGCGTTGGAGCAGAAAGGATAACAGCTATTAATAATACCAAAATTTTTTTATACATACACTATATTTTATAATGTTTTTTTATGCAAAGTAAACATCTATATGGAGGGGAGGAGTAAGGGGTAAATGTATTTAGTGAGTTATGAGCCGGGGTAAATGGTTGAGTTAAAATTGTGTTGCCGCGATTTTCGTGAGTCGTGAGGAGTGAATCGGGGGTAAATGAATTACTCCTTCCCCGACTTGGGGAAGGCTGGGATGGGGGATTAAGTGACTGGGTGATTAAGAAACGTACAACAATGCGGTCCTTCACATTTGTTCAGGACGACTGTATCTTCTCACTCTTCACTGTTCACTAATCACTGAAAAATAGATTGCCGCGCTATCGCTCGCTATGACAGATGTAAATTGTTTGTCAAAGCCACAATTCAAACTTACTCGCTTGATTAAAAATTCAGATTGACAGAATAAACAAGTTTGATTCTTTGTACTCTTCACAGAGTAAGTATTGTTAATTATCATATATAGACTCGCATCAGTTAACTAAAAAAATACATTTAAGCGGTGCTTGAATGTTACAACTATTTATTTTTTTATATAAATAGTGTATAATATAAAATAGTTATTCTGTATAAAAAGGCAAGAAAAGAATTGGCTATCGGATTAATTTTAATAGTAACGGTTATAGGGCTGTTTATCTTGTACGGAGCACTTGTATCTGCAGAGAATGCAGATCAAGGAAAAGGGCTGCAGGTTACAACAAAAAATATTCTTGAACAAGTTGAAAATTTATACAATGAAAAAGAGTATACCATTCTTGAAATCCTTGCCAAAAAGTATCTGGAAAGAGTCCCAAAACATTACGGCGTACGCTGCTATCTTGCAAAATGTTTTTATGAAACCAATAAGATTACTCAAGCTATATATGAATGTCTGAAAATTCTTAAGAAGAACAAAGAATTAGATGATATAAGACTTATACTTGCTCACTGTTACCGCAAGAAAAATCTTACAATTGAGGCATTAAAACAATTCGAAATTTTATACAAACGTGGAAATCGTACAGTTGAAATTCTTAAAAATATGGCAGAATTGTTTAATGATGTTAACCAATACAGTGCATCAATCAAGCTTTACAATATGCTTGTTCCAATGACAAAAGATAATAGAGAAATCTCTGAATACAAACTGCTTTTATCACAATTAAATGAAAAAATCGGAGATTATGCTGCGGCATTTGAAGCTTACAAAGCAAGAATAAAATTAACACCGAGAGATTATGATACCAGAAAACGTATGATACAGCTTTATGTAAAAGTCGGGAATTATCCTAAAGTAATATCATACTTAGAAGAGTTATTGGATTTAGAAATTCCGTCAGAGATGCGCCTTTGGGGTCTGGAATTAATGGTAAAAACTTGCCGTGAGTGCGGAGAACAGATGAAGGCAATGACTTTCACCGAAAAATTAATTGATTGTCCGGGAAGTAATGTACTGGAAGCTAAATGTACTCTTGCAGATATATATTCAACACTTGATAATTTGGAAGCTGCAGAGAGTGTACTGACTGATTTGTCTTTGCAATATGAAGATAATATAGAGGTTCTGACAAGACTTGCAACTGTTTATGAAAAACAAAACAGATTCTCAGAAGCGAATGATATATATAACGGCTTACTGGTTATTATTCCAAGTACAGAAGTCAGACGTGTTCACAACCTTATGAGTAATCTTTATGCTAGATGGGGAGCTTCTATGTTGAACGGTTCAGAGTTATCTGATGTTACAGAATCATTCAAACTCTTTTCTATGGCAATACAGTTTGATGTAACAAATCCTTATGTTCATGAACAGTTAGCAAAAGCCAATATGTTAATCAAAAATTATAAAGAAGCAATATCACAACTCAAGATTGCAATGGATTACAGTGAAGAAGCAGATTATGTTAAATACTATCTTCCGCTTGCCGATTGTTACCATAATATAAATAATGCTTTTGAAGAAAAGAAAGCTTTAACTAATATGATAAAAGCTGAACCTACAAATTCTGTTGCACACTGGAAACTTGCTCAGTTATGCGAAGCTCAGCACGATACCAAAGGTGCTAAGAATATGCTTGAAAAAACAATTGAGCTTGATCCGAATATGACAGAACCTAAATATAGATTAGCTTTATTGTATGAGGCAGAAGGCTATAAAGATGGCGCAATTAACTTATACCGCCAAATTCTAAGACTTGAACCCGGAAATAAAGAAGTTGAAAATAATCTTAAAACACTACTGAGCTTTTCCCACGATATTCAAGAGCAAGCCGGCTAAACCTGATACAACAAGATAAAATACCGGTGACTTTTTCTTTGTAAAAAGTATCAGAAGCAGAGTCCCAAAAATTAACCCGCCCCATATTGTTGTAACAGATGATTTTATTAGTTTCAAGGCTACAGCGGCAATTAACGCACAGCTGGCCGGTTTTAGTCCGTATATTGCAGATTTTACATAAAAATTATCACTGAATTTCTTGAGCAGCTTTGAAATTGCAATAACAATAAATAAAGATGGTAATATTATTGATATCGTTGCAATAACAGCCGTTATCAATCCTTGTGTTTTCATCCCTGCATAAGTTGCCATATTAATACCTACAGGCCCAGGTGTAATTGATGATATTGCAAGCATTTGGGTAAGTTCTTCAACAGAATACCAGTGGTACTTTTCTGCAATATGGTACAAGAAAGGCAGCGTTGCAAATCCTCCGCCAAATGAGAGCAAACCTATTTTAAAGAACTCTTTGAACATATAAAAATAAATCATTCAAGACCTCTTTTCTTTAAAACTAGTTTATAGAGAATACCAATAACAATAGAAGATAATATTATAGGAGTGGGCGGGATTTTCCATTTTAGTATTGAAAATAAAAATACAAAAAACATAAATAAAGCAAATTTATCCGAAATAGCCTTACTCCACAATTCTTGTACGGACGCAATAATAAGAACGATTACACCAAAGTCAACACCCCATAATATACTCTCAAGAGGCGGCCAGCCGATTATTTTTGATACAATCGTTGCGATACTTGCAATACAAATAAATGGCGCCGTTATGATTCCTATAGTTGCTGCAAGAGCACCAAATTTCCCTCTTAATTTATAACCTATAAAAATAGAAATATTTGCAGCAATTAACCCCGGAAGAGATTGGCTTATTGCATAATAATCAACCAGTTCGTCTTCTGAGATCCAATTTCTTTTTTCTATAACTTCTTCTTTGAGAATAGGAAGTATAACATAACCGCCGCCAATTAATATTGCGCCAATCTTTGTAAATACCTTAAAAATCTCCCAGAGTCTTATTTTCATAAGACAATTATATAATAAAAATAAAAGCTTTATACTGATGCGATTTTATTACCTGCCAAGCTAGCAGGTGGGTGAACGCCTCGATGCCTCCGTTTCCCACTGGCAATTAAGTTCATAATTGATGGGTATACTTCATAACACCGCTGAGCTAATTCTCCCTTTTATTAAAAACGTAGGAATAAAATTAACATCAGTACAAAGCTCTAACATTATGACATATTTTTTTAGATAATTCAACTAATCTCGTATTGTATAAATAGTCGAGTTTAAATAGAATTTTTTAGTAAAATTTGCGATATGAATTCCACAAATATAATCTTGAAAAACATGAAATGTACAATTATAATAAATATATGACCAATATTTTAGAGGCAATTACCAGCTATCAAGAACTCAATAATTTTTATAACAATACCCTTTCAAAAGCGAATAGAGCGGAGAAGGTTCAAGATGATAATTTTGCAGCGGCTGCCCCAAACACCGTGCCAACAGATGATAATGCAGCAATAGCATCAATTTCTCCGGAAGCTATTGCACTTTATAAATCAGAACAACAACCCGAACAAGAATCAGATGCAAAAGAAAATTCTACAAGCGGAAACAAAGAATTAACACAACAAGAGCAGCAGGAAGTTATGGAATTAAAAAATACTGATGCTAAAGTAAAAGCTCACGAACATGCACATAAAGCTGCAGCGGCAGGCTTAAAAACAACAGGACCAAACTACGAATATGAAACAGGGCCTGACGGTAAAAAATATGCGGTAGCAGGTGATGTAAACGTAAGTTATGCAAAAAGTTCAGACCCTGAAGTTAACCTTCAAAACGCACAAAAACTTAAAGCTGCAGCACTAGCACCAACCGATCCTTCAAGTCAGGATAGAAAAGTCGCACAGAAAGCTGATCAGGAAATAGCAGAAGCAAAACGGGAAATAATGGAAGAACAAGCCGAAACTGAAGAGGAAGAAGAAGCCTCTGAAACAAATTCTGATATGACCAGCACACAAAATGCAGACTCAAAAAATACCAGCTTACAGCAGCAATAAAAAATTTGATTATTTAATAAAACATATAAAATAATGTAAATTCTCAAACCCTTTACAAGTGTACTTTTTACTATATTAAATTATGTGAATATCCCATGAATAAAGGGTTGCAGAAAACAAAAAAATGGTTATAATGTAAATGTAAGTTCTGTTAATTATCAATAACTAATTCTATGTAACTCAATAAAAAAAGGAGTTATAATGTATTTTCTACGCTACGTTATATCCAAAATAATGTCGCATCTTGAAAAAATCGGGATGCAGGCTGCAAGACACATTGCTTTTTAAAAGATTTCCAATCCTTTAATATAGCAAAATGCGTGAGCAGCTGTTGCTCACGCATCTGGCGGTATTATATTTTTTACGGATTAATAACGTGCCAAATATCTTTCTATTTCCCATTGAGTAACCGAGATTCTATAATCATCCCACTCTTTTTCTTTCGCAGTTACAAATTCGTTCATAATATGCTGTCCTAAAGCAGCATTCGCAACTAAAGATTTATCCAATAATTCTACTGCTTCAATCAATGTTCCAGGCAGAGAATCAATTTTTTGTCTTTTTCTTTCTTTGCTTGTCAGTTTATAAATATTGCTGTCAACAGGAGCTGGCGGTTCAATTTTGTTTCTGACCCCATCCAAACAAGCCTCCAATATTGTTGCAAATGCCAAATATGGGTTACAAGCAGGATCCGGAGAACGAAGTTCTACTCTTGTTGCAATACCGCGTTTTGCAGGAACTCTCAATAACGCACTTCTGTTTGCTAAAGACCAGGCAAGATAAACTGGTGCTTCGTATCCAGGGACAAGGCGTTTATAGCTGTTTACTGTCGGGTTCAAAATTGCTGTTATACTCTTGATATGTTTTAACAGACCGCCTATTGCATACTTTGCAGTATCAGATAGTTGATACTCAGCGTTTTCATCATAAAATGCATTTTTACCGTCTTTGAACATTGAAATGTTACAATGCATACCTGAACCGTTAATACCATAAATAGGTTTTGGCATAAATGTTGCATGAAGTCCGTGAAGTGCAGAGATTGCTTTTACTACAACTTTGAATGTTGCAACATTATCAGCAGTTGTTAAAATATCAGCGTATTTAAAATCAACTTCGTGCTGTCCGTCTGCAACTTCGTGGTGAGAAGCTTCAATATCAAAATTCATTTCGTGTAAAGTATTTACAATATCAGAACGAACATCTTCTCCCAAATCTTCCGGCCCGATATCATAGTATCCGGCTTTATCCATGGTTGTAGTTGTCACATTCCCGTTTTCATCTCTTGCAAATAAGAAGAATTCTGCTTCTGGTCCCATATTCATTGTAAAACCTAATTTTTGGGCTTCATTCATCAAACGTTTCAGGTTACATCTAGGGCAGCCTTCAAAAGGTGTTCCGTCTGCATTATAAATATCGCATATAATTCTTGCGGATTCATAACCTTCTATATCACGCCAAGGTAATACTTCAAATGTATTTTTATCAGGGTAGAAGAACATATCAGATGTTTCAATATTTCTAAATCCTTTTATTGAAGAACCGTCAAGCATAATTTCATTAGCAAGAACCTTATCAATGTGTGTAGCAGGAATAGATATATTTTTTACCTGACCGTTTATATCTACAAATTGAAGTTTTATAAAACGAATATTTCTCTCTTTTATAATACGTTTTATATCTTCTGAACTATAATTTTTTCCATCCATTCTTTGGTAAGTAAACTCGGTCATAAAGCCTCCATCAATTCTTAAAAATTTTTATTACTTTTTTATTAAAATACATATTCTCTAAAGGGTCAATGATTTTTCGTATTAAGAATAGATAAAGACAATAAACCGACTTTTGAAAATTTTTCATTTTTATTAAAACTAAAAAAAAATCTTTAATTTTTAGAGATTTTAAATAAAAAAATCATAAAATTTAAAGTAAAATTTTTCAAATATTAAAAAATTACCGCATTATTTAGAAATTTTAAATATTAAGTTATGTTAATTTGAGTTTAGAAAAATTAGAATTATCCCCGTAAACCCTCAATAATTTCCAAGAAAAATGTAATAACTAATTATTTTTTACATAAATATAACAAATCCGGTCTTATGACCGGATTTGTCTGTGTTTGTTTTTAGTTATTTTTAATTATTGGGAAAACAGAATTCAATCAGAATTCAGTTACCCCGCTTACTCTTTGACGTATTCTGCATCAATTACATCATCATCATTGTTTTTAGAGTCTGTTGATGAATTGTTTTCTGTTTTTGCGGCATCGTCTTTTTGAACTTGTTCATAGGCTTTTTGAGAGATACCGAACATTGTTTGTTGAAGTTCTTCTGATAACTTTTTAAGTTCATCAGATGATTTATCTTCATCAAGAGCTTTTTTAAGAGCTTCTTTTTGTTCTTCTAATTTCTTAGAATCTTCTTCTGAGATTTTTCCTTCAAAGTCTTTAGTTAATCTTTCTGCAGAAGTAATTAAAGAGTTTGCGTTATTTTTAATTTCTGCAGCTTCTTTTTTCTTTTTATCTTCTGCTGCATTAGCTTCTGCTTCTTTAACCATCTTATCAATATCAGATTCTGTCAAATTAGAAGAATTTGTAATTGTAATTTTTTGTTCTTTGTTTGTTGCTTTATCTTTTGCAGAAACGTTAACAATACCGTTAGCATCAATATCAAATGTAACTTCGATTTGAGGAATACCTCTCATTGCAGGAGCGATACCTTCAAGTCTGAACATACCTAAAGATTTGTTATCGCCTGCCATTGGTCTTTCACCTTGAAGGACATTGATATCAACAGCGGTTTGGTTATTTTCAGCAGTAGAGAATACTTGAGATTTTGAAACAGGAATTGTAGTGTTACGAGGTACTAAAGGAGTCATAACACCGCCCATTGTTTCAATACCTAATGTTAAAGGTGTAACATCAAGTAATACGATATCTTTAACTTCACCGGCTAACACACCAGCTTGAACCGCAGCACCAACTGCAACAACTTCATCAGGGTTTACTGATTGGTTAGGATCTTTACCTGTGTATTCTTTTACCAATTGTTGTACTGCAGGAATACGTGTTGAACCGCCGACTAATACAACTTCATTGATATCATTCTTACCTAAACCTGCATCTGATAATGCTTGTTCAACAGGTTTTTTACATCTTTCTAACAGGTCATAAGACAATTCTTCAAACTTAGCTCTTGTTAAAGTTAAGTCTAAGTGTTTTGGTCCATTTGCATCTGCAGTGATGAACGGTAAGTTAATATTTGTTTCAACAACAGATGACAATTCACATTTAGCTTTTTCTGCGGCTTCTTTAATACGCTGCATTGCTTGTTTATCACCTGTTAAATCAATACCTTCTTGTTTTTTGAATTCTTCGCAAATCCAATCCATGATTTTTTGGTCAAAGTCATCACCACCTAAGTGTGTATCACCTGATGTTGATAATACTTCGTGAACACCGTCACCGATTTCAAGAATTGAAACATCGAATGTACCGCCGCCTAAGTCAAATACAAGAACTTTTTCGGATTGATCTTTTTCAAGACCGTAAGCCAAAGCAGCTGCTGTTGGTTCGTTTACGATACGAAGAACATCTAAGCCTGCAATTTTACCGGCATCTTTTGTTGCCTGTCTTTGAGCATCATTAAAATATGCAGGAACAGTAATTACTGCTGATGTAACTTTTTCTCCCAAATATGAACTTGCATCATCTGCCAATTTTCTTAAAATCATTGCAGAAATTTCTTGCGGAGTATAGTCTTTACCGTCTATATTCTTTTTATAATCTTCACCCATGTGTCTTTTAATAGATGCAATTGTTTTATCAGGGTTCAAGATTGCTTGTCTTTTTGCTAATTGTCCGACTAATCTTTCACCTGTTTTTGAAAAACCGACGATTGAAGGGGTTGTTCTCATACCTTCTGCGTTAGCAATAACGGTTGGTTTACCACCTTCCATAACTGCGACTACGGAGTTTGTTGTTCCTAAGTCAATACCAATTGTTTTAGCCATAATTTATATCTCCTTACTTAATATAATATTTTTATTTCTACACTATCATTTAAACACTTTTTTTCATAAAACCTTAAAAAATAAACAAAAAATTAATATTTCAATTTTAAGGTAGCAAAAAATATTTTTAAGAGTTTTAAATAAATATATTACAAATAGGAGTTTATCAATGAATATCACTTCTGTTCAACATTTTTCCCCAAAATTCGGACGTACAAAACAAAATAAAAAAACTACACTTCCGCCACCTACACTTAATGAAAAACAAGGTATTGCTCCATATATTGTTAAGGGCATGATTTTTGCAATGCCGATAATTGGAGCATATCAAATTAACGATAACCTTCAAAAAAGAGAACTAACTGCAGATTTTATAGAAGAATACAACCAGGACGATACAAAATCATTGAAAGTTGAAGATATCAACGATGATAATATTCCTGAGTATATTATTGAAAAAAATGATGGTGTAAAATGTGTATATGATTATGGAAACAACAGTATTTATTATGATATTGACGGTGAAAAAATAGAAAAAATCAGATAAGGGATAAAAAAATGAATACAATAAATTTTATAAATAATACAACAAACTTTACAGGAATTAGAAAAAACAATAAAAAAGCAGAAAATAAAAATAACAATTCCGAATCAAATAAAATGACTATGCTTCCTGCAATTGTGTTATCATCTGCGATATTAACAAACATTACTCCTGCAAATTTTTCTAATAATAAAAACGATTCTTATTATATAAATAAAGATAATACTGAAATTGTAGATATAGATACTATCTCTAAAGATATCTCATCGACAAAAAATTTTGTAAATGAAGAAGATGGAACCGTATATATAATACCTTATCTTCCGAAAATAAAAATTGCTAAAGCAATGCCTCAGGCAAATTTAGTTGCGAATGACCTGTAAAGCCAAATCTACACGTCCAAATGGTGCACTAATTTGATATCCTTGAACAGAAGAATCAATTTTTTCTTTGATTTCGTGTGCAATTTCTATCCCGATTTTTACACCGTCTTCCTTAGTTTGAGCTTTTGACATTCTCTCAATTATGCTGTCAGGTATTTCAACCCCGGGAACTTCATTTTTTAAAAATAAAGCATTTTTTAATGATACTAAAGGCCAGATACCCGCAACAACAGGAATTGTTTTCTTGTATTTTGATGTAGTATCAATAAATCTTAAAAGCGTATCTGCATCAAATACCGGCTGTGTCATCACGTATTCTGCACCTGCATCTATTTTATTATAAAAATGCTGTATCTCTTTTTCAATATTAACAGCACAAGGATTTGCACCAACACCTATTAAAATAGAAGTCGGCGGATTAATCGGATTTCCGGCAATATCTTCTCCACGGTTAAGATTGTGTATAACCTTTGTTAAACCAACAGCATCGACATCAAAAACAGCTGTCGCCTGCGGATAATTTCCGAGTTTCGGCGGGTCGCCGGTTATTACAAGATAGTTTTTTATTCCTGCAGCAAATCCGCCCAATAAATCAGACTGCATACCAATAAGGTTTCTATCACGACAGCAATAATGAAGTATTACTTCAATACCAATTTTTTGTTCTATCATTAATGCTGCAACCATCGGAGAGATTCTTGCACTTGCACGGGGACCGTCCGGAATATTTATTGCATCAACACCAAAATCTTTGCATTGCTGAACTTTTTCAAGCATTGGTGTCATATCGATTGATCTTGGCGGAGTAATTTCTATTGATACAACTTTTTCATTGTTGAATAATTTCTTTGCAAAATTACTTTTTTCTTCTGTCGGTGTAACTTTAATATCCGCATTTTCTAATTCGATTTTATTTATTTCAACGTGTTTTTTTACTCCTGTGAGAGCTTTGATTGTTCTGGACATTTCTTTGATGTGTTCAGGGTTCGTACCGCAGCAGCCGCCGACTCCCATTACACCCAAACTTATATAATTTTTACAGTAAGATGTAAAGTATTCAGGCGTACTCAAATAAATCATTCTTCCGTCCATTTTTTGCGGATGTCCGGCATTCGGCTGTACAATTAAGGGTTTTGTTATTTTGTCTATGACCTTTTCTACCGCACTCAACATTGCATGAGGTCCGATACTGCAATTTAATCCAAGAGCATCAAAGAAGGCGCATTCATTTAATTTTTCCATCGCAACAGTTATGCTAAGCCCTTTGGGCGTTTCCATTTCTTTTGTCAATGTCATTGAACCAATTACCGGAATATCAAACTCTTTTGCTATTTCTGCCGCCAGAATTAATTCTTCTATATCAAGAAACGTTTCAAAAATAATTCCGTCAATACCGGATTCAACAAGTGCCGATATCTGTTCTCGATAACTTTCTTTAATCGCATCAATATTTTCCGAGGTCAGAATTTCCCCGCTATGAAGATTTGAACCAACAGATGCCAGAATATAAACCTCACTTTCAGCCGCAGCTTCTTTCGCAATTCTGACACCGGCATGATTAATTTCTTTTACCTTATCTGAAAGTCCAAATTTTTCCAGTTTAATCCTGTTTGCTCCAAAAGTATTTGTAAGAATCACATCCGCACCTGCACCAATGTATTCCTGATGAATACTTTTTATTAAATCAGGCCGGGAAAGATTAAGTTCATCGTAACAGGCATTTAAAAAGATTCCTTTTTCATATAAAAGTGTTCCCATTGCACCGTCGAAAATTAATGGTGTACTATTTAACTTTTCTAAAAAGGATATCTTCATTTTAAACTTGCCTCGTATTCTTCTCTCAATTGTTTTTGTTCATTCTGAACATTTGTTATAAAATCACCATCTTTCATTACAATTTTTTGTGCCGCAACAGCTGCTTCCGAGGCATTATTTGTTTGTACAACAAGCCCGTTATAATTAGGGGCAATTTTCAATGCAGTATGAAGTTTACTTGTTGTTGCTCCGCCTATCATTATTGCAGGAAGTTTTATCCCTTCTTTATCCATTGTTTGTGCAACATTTATCATCTCATCCAAAGAAGGAGTAATAAGCCCTGAAAGTCCTATAATATCAGGTTTATACTGTATAGCAGCTTTTAATATTTCTGTTGCATTTACCATTACACCGAGGTCGATTACTTCAAAATTGTTGCATTGCAAAATTAATGAAAGAATATTTTTTCCGATATCGTGAACATCACCTTTTACGGTTGCAATTACAAATTTCCCGATAGTTCCGCTGTCAGATTTTTTGAAATGGGATTGAAGAATATCAACCGCTTCCTTCATTATTCTTGAACTTTTTACAACCTGCGGAAGAAACATCTTGCCGTCGCCAAAGAGAACACCTACTTTGTTCATCCCTTCAAGCAGGACTTTTTCAATAATATCAATCGGAGAATAAGTTTTTAATGCTTCAATTATATCTTCTTCAAGGTGTTTATTTATCCCTTTGATTAAAGCATTTTGGAGTCTTATTTCAACCGAATCTTTTCTCCAGTCATCAACTTTTTCTTCTTGAGAGGTTTTATCAGTTTTAATGGTTTCTGCGTATTCTAGAAGTTTTTGGGTTGCATCAGGAGATTTGTTTAATACAACATCTTCAACAAGAGTTTTTAATGGTTCCGGAATGTTGTCATAAATCTCTAACATGCCGGGATTTACAATTCCCATTTTAAGTCCGGCATTTATTGCGTGGTATAAAAATACTGCGTGTATCGCATTTCTAATTACTCCCATACCTCTAAACGAGAATGAAAGGTTACTTATTCCCCCTGAAATCATAACATCCGGATACTTTTGTTTGATTATTCTTGTTGATTCAATAAAATCTACGGCATTATTATCATGTGCCGGAATTCCTGTTGCAATAGGAAATACGTTCAAGTCAAAAATAATATCTGACGGGCTGATATTTAAACGATTAACCAATATATCGTAGGCTCTGTCTACAATTTCAATTCTTCTTTCAATTGAATCAGCCTGACCTTTTTCGTCAAAAGCCATAACAATCATTGCAGCACCTAAATCACGGATTTTTACTGCTTCCTTAATAAAATATTCTTCGCCTTCTTTTAAGTTTATGGAGTTTACTATAGATTTACCCTGAGTACATTTTAGACCTGCTTCTAATACTCTGAAATCGGATGAATCTATCATAACGGGTACTCTTGCAATATCAGGCTCTGAAGCAACGAGATTTAAGAATTCTGTCATAAGAGCTTTTGAATCCGCTAAATCTGCATCCATATTTATATCAATAATATTTGCCCCATTTTCTATCTGACTTCTTGCGATTTCAAGTGCTTCATCAAGTTTGTGTTCCTTGATTAGTGTTGCAAATTTTTTTGAACCTGTAACATTTGTTCTTTCCGCAACCATAACAAAATTTTGCCTGCCGTCATATATAAAAGGTTCTAAGCCTGAATATCTTTGGTAAGAAGGTTTGTTTTCTGTTTTATGAGGCTTAATTCCTTTAACAGCTTCTGCAATCGCTTTTATATGTTCAGGGGTTGTACCGCAGCATCCACCGCAGATATTTAGACAGCCTTCTTGTGCTAATTGTTTGTAGCCTTCTGCCATATATTCGGGAGTCTGTTCGTATTCCCCGAATGCGTTCGGTAATCCTGCATTAGCATAAAGACTTATTCTAAATCTTGAATACTTACAAAGGTCTTCAATATAAGGAATCATATCGTGTATTCCTAAAGAACAATTGAGCCCGACAGATAGAGGATTTGCAAATTCTATACTGTAATAAAATGCTTCAAGAGTTTGTCCTGAGAGAGTTCTTCCGGATTTATCCGAAAGTGTTACCGATATCATAATCGGTATATCCAGATTTTTTTCTGCAAGAACTTGTTTTATGGCATATATTGCAGCCTTTGCATTCAAAGTATCAAAGATTGTTTCAATAAGAAAAATATCTATATCACAATCCGCAAGTATTTCAGCCTGCTTCTTATACGTTGCAACCAAATCATCAAATGTTACGTCACGATAGGCAGAGTTCATGACATCCGGCGAGATAGATGCGGTTTTATTGGTCGGACCTATAGATGCCGCAACGAATCGGGGTTTATCCGGAGTTGAATATTCTTCTGCTGCCTCTCTTGCAATTTTCACGGATTCTACGTTTAATTCTTTTACAAGATTTGTCAACTCATAATCTTTTTGAGAGATTGAATTTGCAGAAAAAGTATTTGCCTCAATAATATCCGCTCCGGCTTCCAAAAATTGTTTATGAATATCTTTAATAACCTCAGGTTTTGTAATTGATAAAAGCTCGTTATTTCCTTTAAGTTCAGTCGGGTGATTTTTAAAACGCTGTCCTCTATAATCATCTTCTGACAGGTTAAACTTCTGGAGCATAGTTCCCATTGCTCCGTCAAGGATTAATATTCTCTCCTCAAGACACTTTTCCAACAAATCTCTTCTTAACATAGTAATTATTGTATAACAGATAATATTATTTGTTTGTAAATTTTTGTATAATATTGTAATATTATCTCAAGCCAGGAGAGTTATTTTATGGCAATCAGTACTGAATATCTGGAAAGATGTATACAAACACTTGAGAAATCGTATACGTTGATTAAAACGGTTGAGGAAGGCTCAATAGATTATGAAATGTACAGAAATTCACTTGTTAAAAGTTTTGAAATAACTCTTGAGCAGGCGGGTAAATTGTTAAGAAAACGTATAACGCCTTATTTTGCCTCTAAAAAAGCTGTTGATACTCTGACTTTTAAAGATATTTTCCGTCATGCCCATAAACATTCCTTATTATCTGATTATGAACTTGAAAGATGGTTTTTGTATAGAGATAACAGGAATAATACGGCACATGATTACGAGCGTGCATTTGCGGAAGAAACAATTCTTCTGATTGATAATTTTTTGCAGGATGTTAAGAAGTTAAAGAGTGTTATTGAAAATGGATAAACTGTTTGTAGAACCCCGGCATTAAAAAATGTTAACAGATATTTTTGATTCATACTGCCCTAATGCGGAAATATGGGCATACGGCAGCCGGGTTGACGGAACAGCACATTCAGGCAGTGATTTAGATTTAGTGATTAAAGATTTTGGCGGAGAAAAATTATACACATTTGAATTAAAAGAAATGTTTTCAGAAAGTAATATCCCATTTCTTATTGATATACTGGAATTCGATAAAATTCCTGAATCTTTTCAAAAAGAAATTTTGAAAAATTATGTCGTTATTTATAAAAAAAATTAAATTATAACCGGCATACACATTTTATTCCTTACATTTACTCAACTTTATGTTATGATTAGGTTATCGGTACAAAATATAAAGAGGGAAATATTGTGGAAATAAGACAAGAATTTATTGAACAAGCAAAGATTTTAGCGAAAAATGCGGAAGTATTACCGGGCGGGATTGAAGAACTTGCTGTAAAATTGCAGCATGCACACGATACCAATACACCGTTAAGAGTAAAACTAGGAATGGATCCGACCCGTCCTGATTTACACCTCGGACATACCGTTGTTATGAGAAAATTAAGAAAGTTTCAAGAATTAGGACATAAACTTGTACTTATTGTCGGCGGAGCAACTGCAATGATTGGCGATCCTTCCGGCAAATCAGAAACAAGACCTGCTCTCTCAAAAGAACAGGTTGAAGAAAACGCAAAATCTTATTTTGAACAAATGTCAATGGTTCTTGATGTTTCAAAAGCAGAAGTTGTAAACAATGCGGATTGGCTGCACAAACTCAACTTTATGGAACTCTTGCAGCTTGCTGGCAAAGTTACGGTTGCACAGATGATGACAAGAGATGATTTTGCAAAACGTTATGCAGAAGGCAAACCAATCTCAATCCACGAATTTTTCTATCCTCTAATGCAGGCTTATGACTCTGTCGCAATAGATGCAGATATTGAATTCGGCGGTTCTGACCAGAGATTTAATACCCTTTTGGGACGTGATATTCAAGCCGCATACGGCAAAAAATATCCTCAAATGGTTATGCTGTTGCCTTTGATTGAAGGTACGGACGGACTTGTGAAGATGTCCAAAACATATCCTGAACACTGCATTTCACTTACTGATTCCGCAAACGATATGTTCGGCAAACTCATGAGTATTCCTGATACTCTTATCCCTAAATATTTTGATTTGTTAACGGATATTACTCCTGAAGAATTAAAAGAAGTTGAAGCAGAACTTGAATCAGGAAATGTTAACCCTCGAAATATCAAGTTAAGACTTGCTTATACAATAACATCCGAGTACAAAGGGAAAGATGCAGCAGACAAAGCACAGGAAGAATTTATCAATGTTGTATCCAACAAGGGAATTCCGCAAGATATTCCATCCGTTAAAATTGATGGAGACAAAAATATTCTTGACATGTTATTAGAACTAAACTTTGTCCAAAGCAAAGGTGAAGCAAAACGTCTTATACAAGGCGGCGGTGTAAAACTTGACGGAGAAAAAATTTCAGATATAAATTATACCGTATCTGTTGAGAATGAAACCGTTTTACAGGCAGGAAAGAGAAAATTTGCGAAATTGGTTAAATAATGAAAGTTTATAATAACATACTTGATTTAATAGGGAATACTCCTCTTGTTAAGTATTCCGATAATATTCTTTTAAAACTTGAATACTATAATCCTTCAAATTCAGTGAAGGACAGAGCAGCTTTGTATATGCTGAATGATGCAGTAGCCACAGGCAAAGTAGATAAAGATACCGTAATAATTGAACCGACAAGCGGAAATACAGGCATCGGACTTGCTATGTGCTGTGCGGTTATGGGATTAAAGATTATTATCGTTATGCCTGAGAATATGTCTGACGAAAGAAAAAAAATGATAAAAGGCTACGGAGCAGAACTTGTTTTGACACCAAAAGAACTTGGAATGCAAGGTGCGGTTGATAAAGCGGAAAAACTCTCTAAACAGTATCCAAAATCATTTATTCCGATGCAGTTTTCAAGCCTTTCAAACGCTAAAGCCCATATTGAAACAACATCAAAAGAAATATTCAATGATACGGACGGCAAAGTAGATATCGTAGTTGCAGGTATCGGAACAGGCGGGACTGCAATAGGCTTGAAAGAGGGACTCTCAAAACTAAACCCTGATATAAAAGTATTCGGGGTAGAACCGTTTGAAAGTCCTTTGATTACAAATGGTGTTGCCGGTCCTCATAAAATTCAGGGTATCGGTGCAAATTTTGTTCCTGATATTTACAAATCTGCCGAACTGGACGGGGTATTGACAGTAAAAGGTGATAGTGCAATAGTTGAAGCAAAAGAATTGGCACGCACAAAAGGTATTTTAGGCGGTATTTCATCAGGTGCGAATCTTTGTGCCGCAAAAGAATTGAGTGAAAAATATCCGGATAAACTAATTGTAACAATTATTTGTGACTTTGGTGAAAGATATTTATCAACGGAGTTGTTTGATTAAATGTTATTAAGAGCAATAAATAAAATAAAAGAAGATATCAAAGTTATTTATGACAATGACCCTGCAGCAAAAAATATTTTTGAGGTTTTGTTTTGCTATCCGGGATTACAGGCATTGATATCACACAGGATTGCACACAAACTCAGATACTGGCATGTGCCGTTTATTCCGAGATTTATATCTTATTTAACAAGAATAATTACGGGGATTGAAATTCACCCGGGGGCAGCAATCGGAAACCGATTTTTTATTGACCACGGAGAAGGTGTTGTAATAGGCGAAACAGCAATAATCGGGGATGATGTTTTAATTTACCAGCAGGTAACTTTAGGCGGAACGGGAAAAGAATCCGGAAAACGTCATCCGACTGTCGGGAATAATGTAATCATAGGTGCCGGAGCAAAAGTACTGGGAAATATTACAATAGGTGATCATGTAAGAATCGGAGCAGGCTCGGTTGTTGTGAATGATGTCCCTGACCATTCAACGGTTGTTGGCGTTCCGGGGCGTGTTGTCCATCAAAAATATGTAGCTCCGGATGGAACGTTAATGCATAACAGGATTCCAGACCCTATAAGATGCGAACTTAACAGATTGAAATACGAAGTTTTAGATTTGAAAGAAGAAATAGAAAAACTGCGCTCTTTAAATTAAATATAACATTCTTGATAATTGTATCTTTTTTTGATAGTATGAGTTTATTAAATTTAGTAGAGAGGGATAAATTATATGGATTTAATGAAAGGTAAAAAGGGAGTTATATTCGGAGTTTCTAATACTCACGGTATAGCTTACGCAATTGCAAAACAATTACACGATGCAGGTGCAGAAATTGCATTTACTTATGCCGGTGAAGCGATGGAAAAAAGAGTAAAACCTATTGCCGAAGGTATGGGTGCAAAAATTATTATGAGCTGTGACGTTACTAAAGAAGATGAAGTAAAAGCAGTATTTGACGAATGCGAAAAAGTTTACGGCAAACTCGATTTTGTAGTTCACGCAGTTGCTTTCGCTCCTAAAGAAGCTCTTATGGGCAGATTCGTAGATACAACTTATGATGCTTGGAATACAGCATTAGGTGTTAGTGCATACTCTCTTGTAACAGTTGCTCGTTACGCTGAACCTATTATGAATGAAGGTTCATCTATCTTAGCCCTTACTTACCTTGGTTCTGTTAAATCTGTTCCAAGCTATAATGTAATGGGTGTCGCAAAAGCAGCATTAGAATCAGCAATGAGATTCTTAGCGGTAGATTTAGGCCCTAAAGGTATCAGAGTTAACTGCTTGTCATCAGGACCTGTAAAAACTCTTGCATCAATGGGTATTTCAGGTTTCTCAAAAATGCTTAAAGCTGCAGTTGCAAGATCTCCATTAGGAAGAAACGTTTCACTTGAAGATGTTGGTAAAGCAGGATTATACCTTGCATCTGATTTATCATCAGGAACAACCGGTGAAGTTATTTACTGTGACTGCGGATGCTACTCTGCTTACGCATCATCAAAAGAAATGGAAATTATTTCTAATAACTTGGAATTATAAATTTTATAACCAATCAAAAGGACCGCTTGATAAGCGGTTCTTTTTTTGCTATTATATGTGAAGTATCAATGGAATTAGGGCATACTATTTTGAACTTAAAATCCCGTATAACAAAACTACATTACGACAAAAACGCAGAAGGTTTTTTCTTGGATTTACTTGAATTCTTCTCGCTTTTTTACGGGCTTGCTACCAAATTCCGGAACAAATTATACGATAACGGAACGTTAAAAGAAGTTAAGGTTAATGCAGAAGTTATATCTGTCGGAAATTTAACTACCGGCGGAGTCGGTAAAACTCCTATTGTTCAAGCAATTGCATCATATTATGTCGATAAAGGCGAAAAAGTTGCTGTTATATCAAGAGGTTACGGCGGCAAACTGTCAAATAAAAAAGTAAACGTTATATCTGACGGAATAAACCTTTTTTATAATGCGGATATGGCTGGCGATGAAGCTTATATGCTGGCCGTAAACCTGAATATGTGTGCTGTTTTAACCTGTAAAGACCGTGTTAAAGCTGCAAAATATGCTGTGGAAAAGCTGGGAGTAAATAAGATTATACTTGATGACGGATTTCAATACCGCAGATTACATCGAGATTTAAACCTTTTACTTATTGATTCCGAAATGGGATTCGGAAATGAAAAACTATTACCGGCAGGCCCATTAAGAGAAGGAACTGAAGCCTTTGACAGAATAGATAAAATAATTGTTGTAAATAAATCAAAAGATAATGCAAGAGCAGAAAAACTTGCAAAAGTTATGGGTAAGAAGTTTGGATGTGAATCTTTTGTGTGCTACACATTCCCTGATTATGTTTATAATATAAAAACCGGTGATAATCTTGTTTCAGGCGAAGCTGTTACCGCAATGTGTGCAATAGGACAGCCGTCACAATTCTATAGATTTTTAGAAAAAGATTATGAAATACTGGATAAAGTTACTTTTGACGACCACCACAGATATGTGAAATCAGATATTGCAAAAATCAAAGGCAATATAATAACAACCGAAAAAGATGCCGTAAAATTGGCCAAATTTGACAGAGATAATATTTTTGCACTTAAACTAAAGCATATCATTGATGTTGAAGGGTTATTGTCAAAATGATTAATATAGATAAAGTTGTTGAGATTCTTCAACAAGCCGAACAGCCAAGAAGCGATTTCGTACAATTAATGGAAACGTTTCATAATCCTTATCTTGTACTAATCGGGTGTATTTTGAGCCTTAGGACTAACGACAAAACAACATACCCTGCAACACTAAGAATGCTTAAACTTGCAAAAACTCCGGAAGATATGATGAATATTGATGTTGAAGATTTAGAACAAGCTATTTATCCTGTCGGATTTTATAAAAATAAAGCAAAACAGATTATTGAATTATCAAAAGAAATTGTCGAAAAATTAGACGGAAAAGTTCCGGATACAATAGAAGATTTAATAAAATTCAACGGAGTCGGAAGAAAAACAGCGAATCTTGTATTGGCAAAGGGTTTTGGAATACCTGCAATATGTGTTGATGTCCACGTACACAGAATTTTTAACCGGCTTGGATATGTAAAAACCAAAACACCTGAGGAAACAGAATTTGCACTCAGAGCAAAACTTCCTAAAAAATACTGGCTTGATATAAATACATTAATGGTTACACACGGTCAAAATGTTTGTAAACCAATTAATCCAAAATGTAATGATTGTCCGATTAATATGTATTGTAACAAAATATAGCAGCGGACAATGTGTTTAGCAAAGTTGCTTTTTTATACGGTTTGTAATACGATTTTTAAGTTATAAAAATCCTGAATACGCATAAAAAGGGGGCTGTTTATGGAAACATACGGAATCGAAAAATTTGGAATAATAGAGCCAAAAGCTGTATATAGAAATTTATCACCGGCACAGTTGACAGAAGCTGCATTAAGATTAGGTGAAGGCAGTTTAAGTAATACTGGAGCTTTAGTTGTGACAACCGGCAAATATACAGGCCGCTCTCCTAAAGATAAATTTATTGTAGATACTGAATCTATCCATAATGATATTGCCTGGGGAAAAGTTAACCGCCCTATAAGCCGCGAAAAATTTAATTCAATAAAAGGTAAAATTGCAGCATATCTTCAAAACCGTGAAATCTTTATATTCGATGGTTTTGCAGGTGCGGATAAAAAATATACACAAAAGTTCAGAGTAATAAACGAAATGGCAAGCCAAAATTTGTTTATACACCAATTACTAATTAGACCGACTGAAGAAGAGTTAAAAAGCTATGGCGAACCTGATTATACAATTCTTTGTGCTCCGGGATTCAAATGCGACCCGGAAGTTGACGGTGTAAATTCAGAAGCTTGTATTGCAATTGATTATGAAGCACATACAATTATAATCTGCGGTTCAAGATATTCCGGAGAAATCAAGAAATCCGTTTTTGCAACAATGAATTATGTAATGACAAAGAAAAATGTTCTTCCTATGCATTGTTCTGCAAATATGAACCCGAACACTCAGGAAACAGCTGTATTCTTTGGATTATCCGGAACAGGCAAAACAACGTTATCTGCAGATCCTAACCGTAAATTAATTGGTGATGACGAACACGGATGGTCGCCTGACGGTATATTTAATTTTGAAGGCGGATGTTATGCAAAATGTATTAACCTGTCAGAAGAGCATGAACCTGATATTTATAACGCAATCAAGTTTGGCTCGCTGGTTGAAAATGTTGTAATGAATCCTAAAACCAGAGAATTAGATTTTAATGACGGCAGTTTGACAGAAAATACTCGGGTTGGCTATCCGATTGATTATATAAATAACGCACAAATTCCTTCTAAAGGCGGAATTCCTAAAGTTGTTATTTTCTTAACGGCAGATGCATTTGGTGTATTACCGCCAATTTCAAGATTGGATAATAACGCTGCAATGTACCACTTTGTAACAGGATTCACATCAAAACTTGCAGGAACAGAACGCGGTGTAACAGAGCCGCAGCCTACATTCTCAACATTATTTGGAGAACCATTCATGCCTATGGATGCATCTGTTTATGCAAAAATGCTTGGCGATAAATTAAAAGAATACGGTACAAAAGTTTATCTTGTAAATACCGGCTGGGCAGGCGGAAGTGCAGCATCGGGAGCAAAAAGAATGAAATTAAGTTATACAAGAGCAATGGTTACAGCAGCATTAAACGGAGATTTGGATACTGTTGAATACAAACACCATGAAATCTTTAATGTAGATTACCCTGTATCTTGTCCTAATGTTCCGGATGAAATGCTTGATGCCAGAGGAATGTGGACTGATAAAGCTGCTTATGACGAGGCTGCAAATAAACTTGCACAAATGTTTGCGGATAATTTCTCTGCGAAATATCCAAATATGCCGCTTGAAGTTGTTAATGCAGGTCCAAAACCAATGATTCTTAGATAGAGAAATTCTTCGCATACACTCAGAATGACGGAAAAACAGTCATTGCGAGCGATAGCGCGGCAATCTATTTTTCAGTGATTGGTGAATAGTGATTCGTGAGTAGATTTTCCGTCGTCCTTGTATATGTTACGTAATTCGATGACAAAAATTGTTACAAAGTTTATTCATTTTCATCTAATTTTTTACTACACAGTTCAGCCGGTTTCATACCATCAATTCCTTGATGCGGTCTATATTCATTGTAATATACC
>CALUXY010000015.1 GCA_944324855.1 Candidatus Gastranaerophilales bacterium
ACCATATTAGTCTCCTTTCGTTTTCTAGTTTCCTAAAAAAGTATCAGTTAGTCTAATATGTGTTGGAACTAGGACACGGTAAAGAAAATTGATATAAATATATTTAATTTAATATTATTGAAAATAGACAAACAAACGAAAATATAGTAATATTATTTTGGGTAAAAGATGCTCTTTTCAAAACGAAACTAACCTACAATTGTTATTTAGTCTTCGGGTTAATTTCCGACTAGGAAGGAGGCTGATATGGAAAACATCAATTTAACATTAATATTGCTTATTTTGGTATTATTCATATTAAAAAACGGCTCTTACCATAAAAGATAAGAACCGCTAGTCTTCTAAAGAGCATCCGGCAGTCTGACAAACTGCCACCCTCTGTTTATATTATTGACTATGTTTTCCTATTTGTCAACTGTTTGGACAGATTCACCCATTTATGATTGTAATTAAATCTAAAAACAAGTAGATAAAGTTTCAACCACTACATTTACCCCTTTACCCTTAAGCTGCTAAGATGATTGCTTGCTCCGAATATTACAATAATTTCGCCTATCTGCTTTACTTCATAGCAACTTAGCGACTTTCTTCAATGAGTAAGCGTTCCGATGAGTTTTTTTATTATGTTTTTGGAGTACCTTTTTTAAAATTAAAAATATTTCTTTTAAATGCTTCATAAATCAAAGTTGTTCCGGTGAATGCAATTGCAAAAGGAATAGCAATTGTTTTAAATTTAGATGAAATTTTATTTGTTTTGACTAATTCTTTACTTACATTTTTTCTTGTAAAAGAATCATTTTTTAGATTCTTTTCTTTTATATAATCTGTAATATAATTAGAACGTTCTTCAGCCCTATTTACAGCAGCTGCAAAACCAACAACAGAACCAACACAAGTTGATGGTATTTGTTGAATAACATTTGCATAATTATAGCATCTTTGTTGTAAATCTGTATTTTGCATTATTCATTATCTCCTGTTGGTTTAATATGCTTGTTTAATTCTTTTACTGTTAATCCAACCATTTTTGAATCTAATATTTTTTCTGCATTGCAATATTCATACCCATTAAATAATACTCATAAAAATAAAAATTGCTACTAGATAGTATTTTATCTGTAAATCCCATTTCAATTTAATCTATTTCTACTCAAGTAAGCGCAATTCCAACCCAATACATTTACCCCCTCCCTAAAATAATAACAACAGCTCCTATTATCATTATAGTTGTTCCGATGAGTTTTTTTATCAGATGTTTTTCTTTAAAAAACTTGTATCCGAATATTACATTGATTAAAGATGAAAGCTGAAAAAGTGCCAGTGCATAAGAAACATTCATATTCTCAAATACATAATTTGTCGTTATCTGCATTAAACCAAACATCGAGATAAGTCCAATAAACTGAAGTGAGGATTTTTTGTCCGGAAGTTTAAATTTTTCTTGTTTCAATAGCATAAACAATCCTGAAAAAATGAATCCAAAAACTGCCCAGAAAATAAACGAAGTCATAACATCAGAAAGTATTATTACCTGTTTTATCATCAAAGCTTCAAGTGCAGTAAAAATCAAAGCAAGGATTCTATAAATTATGTCTTTTCTTCTTAGTAACCCGAAAGAAAATTTTTCTTCAACTGTATCAAATATAAAATAACTGCCCCATATAATTAATCCAATCGCAAGGATACCAATGATTGACGGGATTTCTCCAAGCAAAAATACTCCAAAAAACATTGCAACAACTGATTTGTATGAATTTATCGGACCTAATACTGATAAATCTCCAAGAGACAGGGCTTTTACTAAAAAAGCATTTCCTAATGCTCCAAACAGCCCGCCGGTTATTGCATATTTCCAGATTTCGACAGGAAGGCCTGAAAAATTGAGTTTTAAAATAACCGGAATCATACATAAACTCAGCCCGCCATAGGTTATAAAATTAACAAAAAATGAGCCGAAGTTTTTCGTTAGTTTTTTCTGAAAAACGTTAGCCGTAGGATTTGAAAGTATTCTAAGTATTAAAGGAATTAAAACCATTCTTATATTATATACCAATATTAGAAAGAAATAGACCATCTGGTCTATATGATTTTTTCAAACTTCAACCCTATGATTGATGTTCCTTTACTTCAAATAGTTTAAATTTATAGTGTAGACTTGGTAAGTAATATATAAAAATGTACAAAAAATTGTACGGAGGAGAGAAGGAAAAGTGGAACTTTCCGGATTAGAGCTGACATTGAGGCGTATAAGTGCAATCGAAAGCCAGTTTCAGGAAATCATGAATTTCGGATATGAGCCTGAAACAAACAGCGATTTCCAAAAAATACTGGATTCTACCTATGAAAAAGAATACGGCACAAAATCCGCAGCACCGTCAAGCGGGCCTAATGTCAGCCATGGGGATATTGACAAATTAATAGACAAATACGCATCAGCTAATAACCTTGACCCTGATTTTGTAAAGGCAGTTGTTAAACAAGAATCAGGATTTAATCCGAATGCAAAATCAAAATGCGGGGCAATGGGATTAATGCAATTAATGCCTTCAACAGCACAAGGGTTAGGAGTTACAAACGCATTTGATGCAGAACAAAACATATATGGCGGGACAAAATACTTAAAAGGACTTATGGACAGGTTTGATAACAACAAAGAACTTGCACTTGCTGCATACAATGCAGGGCCGAACGCTGTAAAAAAATACAACGGTATTCCGCCATATCGTGAAACACAAAACTATGTCAAAAACGTAATGGCAAGTTACGGAAGATTTAAGGACGCAAGCTAATGATATTAAGAGGTTTTGAATCAGCATCTAACGGAATGTTAGCCCTGATGGACAATTTGGATAATACGGCAAATAACCTTGCAAACGTAAATACTGCAGGGTATAAAAAGAGCGGACTTACTTTCAAAAATACGATGGATGCATCCGTATATCAAAAAAGCGGAGAGTTAATCAAAGGTCAAAGTGCAGGCGGCAACCGATACCTGGGAGAACTGAGTATGGGAAGCGAAACAATGAGAATTACTTATGATTTTACTCAAGGCGGTTTGATAAAAACCGGTGTTCCTTTTGATTTTGCAATTCAGGGTGACGGGTTCTTCAAGGTTATGGATAGAGACGGCAATATAGGCTACACAAGAAACGGTTCCTTCTGTAAGAATAGTCAGGAATTTCTTGTAACTAAAGAAGGAGATTATGTTTTAGATAATCTTAGCCGTCCAATCAGACTCTATAATGATGATATGGAAGAACTCCCAAACACTTATCAATATCTTGTAACAGAGCAGGGAAATATTGAAGCTTTTGACGGCAGAAACAGAATCCCGCTTGCAACATTCGGAATATTTAATTTCAGTGATAAAGATGATTTACGCTCAGTAGGATATACAAGATTTGCACCAAGAAGTGAAGATAATCCGGAACTTGTAACACCGCCTGCAAAATTTACAATACAGCAGGGGATGCTTGAATCTTCAAACACAAGTGTTATAAGAGAAATGCTAAATACAATTAATACAAACAGAAATTATGAATCTCTAAGCAGAGTCATAACAACAAACAGTGATTTACTGGATTCGGCGATATCGGTTGGTCGTATCAGGGGTTAGGTTAAACGTTTAAACTAAAGACAGGGTGAGGAAAAACAAAAAATGCTAAAATCATTAACAACAGCCGCAACAGGTATGATAGCACAACAGAATAATCTTGATGTTATCGCAAACAACGTAGCGAACGTAAATACTACGGGGTTTAAACATTCAAGAGCAGAATTTCAGGACTTGCTATCTCAAGCAATCAAAACTCCTGGTGCGATGATGAACCAGGGTACATTCCAGCCGGTTGGTTTAGAAATCGGATTAGGTGTAAAAACTGTTGCTACAACAAGAGTATTTACACAAGGTGTAACAATGTCAACAGGCAGACAGCTTGACGTTGAAATTGAAGGTGACGGGTTCTTCCAGATTATGCAGCAGGACGGGACTCTTTCATACACCCGTGACGGTTGTTTCCAAC
This sequence comes from Candidatus Gastranaerophilales bacterium, assembly GCA_944324855.1. Lineage (GTDB taxonomy): Bacteria > Cyanobacteriota > Vampirovibrionia > Gastranaerophilales > Gastranaerophilaceae > UMGS1585. The sequence goes on from CALUXY010000015.1 coordinate 4,023, forward strand.
TAGATTCATTAGGTCAGCTTGTTACTAATGACGGTTTAATTGTTCAACCGGCAATTTCTATTCCTCGTGATGCTACAGAAATCACAATTACTCAAGACGGTAACGTTTCCGTAACACTGCCGGGACAAACACAACAATCCGTTGTCGGTACAATCCAATTGGTTAAATTCCAAAACCCTTCAGGGCTTTTGTCAATCGGGCACAACTTGTATGTTGAAACTCAGGCATCAGGTGTTCCTATTCAGGATACTCCGGGGCAAAACGGTTTAGGCAAACTTCAACAAGGTATGCTTGAAGGTTCTAACGTTCAAATTGTTGATGAATTGATTGGCTTGATTAAAGCAGAACGAGCATTTGAATCAAATTCAAGAATAGTTAATACATCAAACAATATTCTTCAAGAAACAAATAACTTAGTCAGATAGGTTTAAATAAATGAAAAAAATTTTTAGCACAATTTTAACAATGATTATTTTTGCAGGATGTGTTTCTGCACAAACTATCAGTGCTGAAAATCTAAAGAATGATTTACAAAAACTTATTGAAAATGATTATAAATCTAAAACTCCTGCAGAAGTTAATATCAAAATAACAATGCTGCCGTTTCAAAATTTAAATTTACACGACGGAAAAATAAGTTATGTATTGGTTAACAATACAGACGAATGCAAACTCGTATCAAGAGATGTAAGACGTGTAAATATACTTGTTGATAACAAGTTAGAGAGAACATTAAATGTTCCAATAGAAATCAATGCGTATGACGAAGTTATGGTTGCAGCGGATACAATCTCCAGAGAACAACCGATTAGTCTTAATAAAACCAGATTCAAAAAAATGAACATTACAAATAAAAGTGAATTTGTTGTAACAAAAGCTTTTATGAATAAAGAAATGGTAGCGAAAAAAGAGTTCAAAGAAGGTGAAGTAATTGATAAAAGATTTGTAAAACTCCGCCCTGATGTTACACAAAATTCGGAAGTTAGAATAATACTAAATTCCGATAACGGATTTCAAATTTCAATTGACGGAATTGCAAGAACAGACGGTACAATAGGAGAATACGTTACTGTCGAAAACAAAATGTACAATAAAGTCTATAATGCAAAAGTTATAGGTGAAAACAGAGTATTAGTAAATATTTAAAAACTTGGGTAAGAAGGAAATGATTAAAAAAGTATTAGTTTTAATAGCAATAATAATGACTGTTTTAATAAACATATATACAACGGCAAATGCCGAGTCATTATTTGTACTTGGTGCAAATGCAAATTACGGAGGAGCTCCGAAATCATTATTCAGCGGAGTTCAAGCCCGTCAAATCGGAGATTTGATATCTATTATTATGAGTGAAGATATTACAATCAATGATAATTTGAATTATTCAACATCTAAAACAAGTACAACAACAGATACTTTTACATCATTCCTTAGAGATTGGTTAAGTTTAAATTTTCTTAAAAATACTGACGGTTACGGAGGAAGTAACGAAGTTACATCTGCAGCACAGGGCGGAAGAACATTTTCTTACGGCGATACTATTGCTGTTCAGGTTGTACAACAAATGCCTAACGGAAATTTGTCTGTTCAAGGCAAAAAAACACTTATTAACGGGAATGAGCGTTTAGATTTAATTGTTACAGGACTCGTTGATCCAAGATGGATTGACCAAAACGGACAAGTTTACTCATATAATGTAGCAAATCTTCAATTCGCACTATCAGGCAGAGGAACAATCTCCAGAGGTCAAAACGAAGGTATATTCAACAGACTTATCAAATACCTGTTCTAGGGTGATTGGGTGACTAAGTGACTGAGTGATTAAGAGGTTAACTTGTAAAAATACAAGAGAAGGATAAGATAATAAATGATAAAAAAAATACTAACAATAACATTAATATTACTAAGCTGGATAGGAACGCCAATATTGACTGTATCAGCTGCAGCACCTGTAAGAATCGGGAATCTGGTACATGTAAAAGGTGTTCGTGAAAACCAGATAGTAGGCTACGGTGTTGTAGTAGGTCTGCCGGGAACAGGTGACAACTCTCGTTCAACACAGATTACAAACAGAATGCTCATCAGAAACTTAGGGACTGTAATTGATCAGGAAAACTATATTCAAAAAGGTTCTTCAGCGGCTGTTATCGTAACTGCAACAGTTCCGCCGTTTGCAAAAAACGGGGATAAAATAGATTGTACCGTATCAACTATAGCCGATGCCAAAAGTTTGGAAGGCGGTGTATTAGTACAAACAATTCTTAAAGCACCAAATGGTGAAGCAGTTGCAGTAGCACAAGGTCCTGTATCTGTCGGCGGCATAAATAAAATTGCAGGTTCTGCATCAAAAAGAACAGCAATAACCTCAACCGGCAGAGTTCCGGGAGGAGCGATTATGGAACGTGATATTGATACACAAATCGGAGATGAAGCAACCATCACTGTATCAATGGACAAATCAGATTACACAATGGCATCCAGAATTGCTCAAACAATATCTAATACTGTTTGTCCCGCAAAAGCTATCGACGGAAGTTCTGTTGTTATAAACGTTCCTTCAAAATACCAAAATGACAGAGTAAGGTTCTTGTCAATTATCGAAAATATTGAAGTTAATCCGACGATAGAACCGGCAAGAGTAGTTGTTAACGAACGCACCGGCACGGTTGTTATAGGGAGTGACGTAAAACTTCTGCCTGCAGCAGTTGCACACGGAAATATTACTGTAACGGTTACTCCGAATAACGAAGTATCTCAGCCTAATCCGTTTGCAGCAGGTGCAACGGTAGGATTTGCAAACCCTACGGTCGACGTTCAAAAATCAAATGCAAGCCTGGTTAACATGCCGGCAAACAGTAACCTAAACGATTTAGTCAAAGCACTAAATGCAATAGGTGTTGCACCGATTGACCTGATATCAATTTTACAGGCGCTTAAGAAAGCAGGCAGCCTTCAAGCAGATTTAGTAGTTATATAAGGATAAAAAATGGATACAGCATCTTCAAATATGATAAGCGGAATGACATCAAATGCACTTAACACGAGTGCTGTAAGCGGGGAACAAGAGGTTTATAACCGTATTAAGAATTCCGGCGATAACAAAGAACAGTTGATGAAAGCAGCACAAGAGTTTGAATCAATATTTATAACCAAAATTCTTTCTTCTATGGAAGAAACGGTTGATAAAACAGGCAGCCTGTTTGAAGAAAAATCAGGAGGATATTTAGACTCATTCAAACCTTATATGTTCCAGCAAATGGGACATGACCTGGCAAGCAACCCGAATACATCGTTTGGTTTTGCAAAACAAATCTATGCTCAAATGGAAAAATACGTTAAATAGACTTAGACAAAAACAAAGGAAAAAAATAAAATGGTATCATCAATAAGCAGAAACAGTTCATTACAAATGATAAGTGCATTGAATGCATTTAAATCAGAAGCGGTCGTAAATAACAAACCGGCTCAAACTGATTTAAATACATCAAGCGGAATTAATCTATCAGATAATGACAGCTTATTAAAAGATATTAATATGACAGAAATCAGAGATTGTGCAAGTAAAGTCGGAGAAACAAATCTCACGGATGATGATATTAAATACGGCTTAACTTACGGTAGAAGTGTAATTGCAGATTATATAGCATAAGGGGCGGGAAATATGTACGAAGAAATTTTTAAAAACTTAGTAGAAATCTTAGACAAAGAAATCAAACTGTACACAGAAATGAGAGATTTGTATACAGAAAAAAGAGCTGTTCTTGTAAAAAATGATATTATGGCTCTTTCAAAAGTTGACACAAAGATTATTGAAAACTATGAAAACATCAAAAAAGTAGATCTTTTAAGATTAGATGCAATCAAAATGCTCGGAGAAGATGTTCCTTGTATGACAAAACTAATCGAATTGTCAGAAAAATATTGTCATAAATATTCAAGTAAATTAAGAGAACAACAAGCAAAATTGAATAGCATTTCAAGTGCAATATCAGTACTTAATCTTACTAACATCAAATTAATCAAACACGGAATGACTCTTGCAGATAAAACTCTCGGAATCATTATTGATGCCTGTGCACCTAAAGGAACAAGTTATTCTCAATCAGGCAAAGAAGAAAACTCAAACATGGAAATGAGTACAATTATTGAAGACGTATAAACGGGGAATTTAAATGGCAAACTTGTTTTCAGCATTAAATATGTCATCTTCGGCATTGAAAGTACATCAAGCCGGAATCAGTATAGTTTCAAACAATATTTCTAATATGAATACTGAAGGGTACCACAAACAAAAATTAAATCTGGGTACTTTAACACTTGATTTACCTATCGGGAACAACGTTTACAATCAGGTAAAAACAAGTGCCGGTGTTGAGGCAATTAGTGTCACAAGATATACAACTACTTTTATTGGTTCATATTATCGTGACCAATTATCCGATCAAGCATATCTGGATAAGCAAAAACAGGCTATTACTGATTTAGCAAATATGTTTGATGAACTTGGCGGTAATGGGTTAGATACAGCACTGGAAGGGTTTTATGAAGCATTAGACAATTTAAATCAATACCCGTCTGATATGAGTGCCAGAATTAATTTCCTTGAAGCGGCGGGAACACTTACCGATTCTATGAATCATATTTCCCAACAGTTAAACGATCTTAATACCCGAGGTGTAGGTGACGGCTCATCTCCGGAATTACTGGAACAATCAGAACTTAACACATCTATAAACAGTCTTAATGATTATTTGCAGCAATTAGCGAACATAAATAAACAGTTAAGCAACAGTCATACCGGAACACTTGAAAATAACAATCTTTTAGACAGACGCGATTTAGTATTAAATGAAATTGCAAAACTGGCGGATTTTAAAACAACAATACACGATGACGGCACAGTAACTCTTACTCTGGGCGGAACTAAAATAGTAAGCGGGAATAAAGTTCTTGCAACATTTGATGTTCAAACCGCAGAAAAATATGATGAATACTGTCAGCAAAACGGCATTGATAATGAAAATGAATGTAATGCGGTTATAAGACTTGTTAAGGAAAACGGAAGTGTAATTGAAAATGTAAATTACAGATTTGAGGGTAAAGGTGCAATAGGCGGGATTATTGCTTCTGCAACCCCGGGCAACGGTATCAGCGCAAATTCTATTCTTGAAAACTTGGATACTCTTGCACAAACAATCGCAGATGTATTCAATGAACTTCAAACCCGTGATGGTGCTTTTTATCTTGAAAGCGTTGACGGTAAAGTTCAATTATCTAATACAGATTTAGACCAATACGTTATTTTTACCACAAGTGACGGCTCAGCAGAAGTTACAGCCGGAAATATTTGTATAAACAGTCTTTTAACAGAAGGTGACGGATATAATAAAATCGCAGCTGCGTATTTTGAAAATTATGACCCTACAGCTCCTGACCCTCTGGCAAATATTGATTTGAATGCAGTAGGTAATGCAAATAATATTATTGCAATGATTGATACAAAAACGGATAATACATCACCGGCATTCGACGGTATCGGAAATATACCTTTTTCTGATTACTACAGCGGACTTTTAAGTAAAATCAATGCAGCTTTAACATCCGCAACAAATGCGGCAGATGCACAAGATGCGGTAGTACAATCACTGGATAATAAAACAGCGGAACAGACAAGTGTCGATTTGAATGAAGAATTAACCGATTTAGTAAAATTCCAAACGGCATATTCTGCTTCCGCAAGAGTGTTTACAACGTGTAATACTCTTTTGGATACACTCGTGAACTTGGGATTATAAAGGATAATTAAATGATAAGCAGAGTTACATCAACAACAGTAAATAATTCATTGGTTGGGTATATCCAACAAAATTATGCGGATTACTCAAAACTGACAGAACAGTTATCAACAGGTAAAAAAATTAATTCCATGTTGGATGACCCTATTCAATCAATAAATATATTTAATTCAAACAGATTAATGAATCGTATTGATATCTGGAGCGCAAATATTGGTGCTTTAACAAACGAAATTACTCAATCATCAGAAACAATAGATTTAATACATGAAAAAGCACAACGTGCGAAAGATTTGGCTACAACAGCCGCAAACGGAACATCAACAAAAGATACACTGCAAGCAACTTTAACAGAACTTGACCAAATTATAGAATCAATCGTTGATCTTGCAAATACAAACTATAACGGCAACTATATCTTCGGAGGAACAAATACCAAAACTCCTCCTTATGAAATTCAATACGGAATTGACGAAACCGGAAACCCGACAGAAGAAATTATCGGAATAAAATACACAGGAACACCTATTGACGGAGAATGGCAGCGTCAACTCGAAATTGCGGACGGAGTGTTTGAAACAGTTAACGTAACAGGAATAGAAGCATTTGGAACATGTGATGTAGAACCTGTGTATGATGTAGATGGAACAACTCCGATTCTTGATGCGGATGGAAACCCGACGTACCAAACAAATGAATCAAGCGGGATTATGGGTGAGTTGATAAATCTTAGAAATGCAATAAGTGATACGATAGATAAGCTTGAAGAGCAGGAAAACTTACCTGAGGATACCCCGCAAGCCGATAGAGAGGCTCTGGGAGCTGAAATTAAAGGATGCTATGATTCAATTAACGGTTTGTTAGACGGATTTTCTACCGCTATGGATAAAATGGTTCAGGTAAATGAAAGTTTTGGAGCAGAAACAAACAAGCTTGAAATGTCTGATGAATCACTGGCTGATAGCAAATTGAACCTTAAGGATTACGTTTCAGGGATACAAGATTTAGATATAACCGAGGCAATAAGCGATTGGTATTCCAGCCAAATGGCATATCAAGCCAGCATGCAAGCCTCTACATCAATAATGTCAATGTCGTTATTGAACTACATGTAGGCATTAAAAAAGAGATAATAAATAATACTTACCATTTATTAAGGACAATCTTTGTCCTTTTTTTTGCGGATTTTGGCAAGTGCGACGACCGAACGAAGTGAGGTCTAGTCACGTCCCTGTGAACAAGCTGATGGAGTGCAGATTTTGCTTTGCAAAATCGTAACGGAATGCAAAGCTTGTGAACCGCCAATAATCCAAGACAGTGCTACGCACGTAGACAGGTTACGACCAGTGTCCGGTTTGACTTTGGATTACAAATTTTATTAACTATTACAAAATCTCACCGTCAAACCAGTCTGTTCATTATGCATATTTTTTTATTTATCCATTTACCCCTGAACTCTCAATAATCCAAGACAGTGCTACGCACAAGAACTCTATTGAAAAGATTAAGTATCTTTTCAATAGAGGCAGGCGAGTCCGCATTTATGCGGCGAACCGTATATAAATATACCAGTGTCCGGTTTGACTTTTAAAAAAGTGATTAGGCATCGTCATTACGAGGAGTGAAACGACGAAGTAATCTTTTGAAATAATAGATTGCCGCGCTTCGCTCTCAATGACTGATTTCTCGTCATTCTGAGCGTATGCGAAGAATCTCTTTTGACAAGTGATTAAGTGACTTGGTGACTGAGTGATTAGTGACTAGAAACGCAACTGAGTAATTAAGCAGCTACGCAGCTAAGATGGTTGTAGATTGCTCCGAATATTAAAATAATTTCGCCTAGCTGCTTGACTTCATAGCCACTTAGCTACTTTCTTCCATTGGCAAGCGTAATTCTAACCAAATTCATTTATCCCTTTACCCCTTTACCTCAGATAATTTATGCCTGTTTATATCCGAAACTGCGTAACAAAGTTTGCGGCGGTGCTGCTACTGCCGTTGTATAAATTAAAAAATCATTATCCGGTGCAAAATACTGCCGCATAAACGCACGATTTGTGATTTTGTCATAGCATACGTAGGAATCTACTTTGTCCTTAATATATCCTGCAAATACCTGTTGTTTGTGCGTCAGTTTACAATCCTTAAGTGTTTTGACGATCTTCATATTACATATCCATTATACAAGTTGTGTATAATAATTTAAACCCTAAAATCAAATACTATTTACAATCGTTAACTATTTTTTATCCGGCATTTTTTATCCAAAAAACTTATTAAGCGTTTTGTTTTATACTTTGTAAGCATTTTCAAGCTTATTAGACACCCGACACATGTAGTTAATAAATAATCAGGTTTTGTTTTTTCTATTGATTCTTTTTTGAATTTTATGATTTTCCCTGTAACATTCCAGGTAGAAGGTTTTAGAATTCCTGCAAATCCGCAGCATTTGTCATAATTATCCAATTCCATATAACAACTGTTTCGGATTTTTTTTATAATATTTTCTACTGAATCATTTTTTTCGTGGCATGGTTTGTGGAAAGATATTGTACACGGTTTTTTGGACTCAAACACTATTCCTGAGTCTTCTATCAAATCATAAATAGTTTTGAACTGTATTTTTTCAAGTTTTGATTTTAGATTTTCATCTTCAACATATTTTATGTATTCTTTCCATGTCCATTGGCAGCTTGCACAATCGGTTATGAAATAATCAAACTCTATATCTTTAATTTTTTCTATGTTTTCATTCAACTGTTCGACAAATCGTTTCATATTCCCGCTTGTTAAAAACGGGAGTCCGCAGCAGTTGAATTTTGTATCAAGAACTTCTATTTCCATTTTATTAAGGAGTGATTTTATATATTCTGATGTTCTCGGGAATACTGCCTCAATGCATCCGCCAAAATAAACAGCTTTTTTAGGGAATGTTTTTTTGAACTTTTTTTGATGTCCAAATAATAATCTTGCTGTATTTAAAGCTGTATTAAATATTGGTTTTGATTGGAATATTGATAAAAATTTCCCTTCAAAAGAGTTTTTGAAATACTCTGCTTTAGCGGCAAGAATAACTTCCACAATATCAATATCAGAGGGACAAAAATCAGAACATTTGCCGCATTTTAAACAGTAGTCCAAATATTTGTTAATAGTTTTGTTTAGTTTTAAATCTCCTTTAATGACTCCCTGCAGCATAATAAATTGCCCGCGGGATACGGTGCATTCGTTTCCTGTTTCAAGGTATACAGGACATACGGACTGGCATAGCCCGCATTTTGAACATTTATGTATGGTTTCTTTGTAGTCTTTGAGTTCTTTCATTTAATACCTTTAGTGACTAGTGAGGAGTGAATATAAAAGCAGCTGGGTGGTTAAGCAGCTAAGATAATTGGTTCTGCCGAATATTATAATAATTTCGCCTAGCTGCTTTACTTCATAGCTACTTAGCTGCCTTTTTGACCCAGCCTTCAATAATTCTAATAGGGGCTCTTGTTAGTGCAAGACTCCATTCTGAAACATTTTTGGTAATAACAGATAACGCACCTATATTTGCGCCTTCTTTAATTTCAACCGGTGCAACCAGTACTGAATTCGAACCGATTTTAACATCATTACCGAGAATTGTTTTTGTTTTTGCCTTTGTCAGAGGATTATAATTCGCAGTGATTGTTCCTGCTCCGATATTAACTCTTTCGCCAATTTCAGAATCTCCGATGTAACTTAAGTGGCAGGCATTTGTATTCTTTTTAATTATTGATTTTTTAACTTCAACAAAATTTCCGACTTTTACAAAATCTTCCAGCACTACATCACCTCTTAAGTGTGCGAAAGGTCCTATTTTGCAGTTTGAGCCGATTGTATTTTTTCCTGATATATAACAACTTGGATAAATAATAGTATCATTACCGATTTCTGTTTCAGGACTTATCCAGGTTGAATCAGGATCAACAATTGTTACACCGTTATCCATTAGTTTATTAAGTGTTCTTCTATTCATTAGTTTAGAAGCTTGTGCAAGATTAAGTCTGGAATTTATACCAAAAATTTCTTCGTTATTTTCTAAAGGGTTCGCATTTACACTTAATCCGTTTTTGTTCCCCCATTCTATAATATCTGTAAGGTAATATTCCCCTTGTGCATTGTTTGTTTTTAATTGAGAAAATGCCGGTTTAATTTTTTCCCAGTTTAAACAATAGATTCCAGCATTAACCTCTTTAATTCTCTTTTGTTCATCGGTTGCATCTTTTTCTTCAACAATTGAGTTAAGAGAATTGTCAGCGTTTCTAATGATTCTTCCGTAATTTGCCGGATTATCAAAAATAGCACTCATAACCGTAATATCAGAATTTACGGATTTGTGGTATTCAATGAATTTCTTCAATGTATCAGATGTTATAAGAGGAGTATCACCGCAGAGAATAACAACTTCACCTTTAAAATCTTCCAGATAAGGACAAACCATACTTACAGCATGTCCTGTTCCTAATTGAGGGGATTGAAGTACAGTTTTAGCGTTTGTATAATTTGATTTTATATATTCTTCGACTTTTTCGGCTTGATGTCCAACAATAACATACGACTCATCAATAAGCCCCGTATTATTAACCGCATCAATAACATAACCGACAAGAGTTTTATCAAAAATCTGATGCAGGACTTTCGGTGTTTCTGATTTCATTCTTGTACCTTTTCCTGCTGCTAAAATAACCGACTTAATCATATTCTTCCCTCCATTTGTGTACATTTTAACACGAATTGTGGAAAGAGGTAAGAGACAACTCTTGTAATACTAAATAAAAAATTGGCCTTTACAGATTGAATTTAAAACTATGTTTAGCTTTATTTTATATTTGTTTGCATTATTGCCAATAAATATTGTTCCGGATATAATTAAGTCTGTATAGAATTAGTAAATATTTTGAGGGAATAGTGAGCATAATAGTTCAAAAATTTGGCGGTACATCTGTTGCAGACACAGAAAAAATTAAACATGTTGCAGAAGTTGTAATGAGAGAACGCAGTTTCGGTAATGATGTTGTTGTAGTTGTTTCTGCAATGGGACATACAACAGACCATCTTGTAAAACTGGCCAAAGAAATTTCTGATACACCGCCAAGCAGAGAGCTTGACATGTTGTTATCAACCGGGGAAGGAATTTCTATTGCACTTCTTGCAATGGCACTTCAAAGTGCAGGATGTAAAGCTGTAAGTATGAATGCAATGCAAGTGGGTATTATTACAGAAAATATTCATAACAAAGCAAGAATTGTTGATATAAAAACAGAAAAATTAAAAAAGCATTTAAGAGAAGGTAAAGTCGTTGTTGTCGCAGGTTTTCAGGGAGTTACCGAAGATGGGGAAATTACGACACTAGGCAGAGGCGGTTCTGACACTTCAGCAGTTGCACTTGCTGCAGCATTAGAGGCAGAACGATGTGATATTTATACTGATGTAGAGGGTGTTTATACAACTGACCCAAGAATTGTTCCGACAGCATCACGACTTGAAGAAGTCTCATACGAAGAAATGCTTGAGCTTGCAAGAGTCGGAGCAAATGTTTTACATCCGCGTGCTGTTGAGACAGCCAAACAGTTTAAAGTGCCTTTGAGAGTCAGAAGCAGCTTTAAACTTGAAAATAAAGGTACTTTAATTGTAGGAGTGGAAGATATGGAACTTCATAAACCAGTTACAGGTGTTGCAGCAGATTTAACACAATTGAGAATCGTTGTTTGTGATATCCCTGATACACCTGGACACGCAGCAAAGATTTTTACAAAGTTATCTGAGGCAAATATATCTGTAGATATGATTATTCAATCTTATGCAAGAAAAATAGAAAATACAAACGATATTGCATTCACGATTGATAAAGCTGATTTAGATAAAACTTTAAAAACTTTAGATGAATTAAAATCAGAAATTAAAGCAAGCAGATTCCAGGTAGATGAACATATTGCCAAGGTATCAATTGTCGGTGCCGGCATGATTGACAGACCGGGGATTGCTGCATCAATGTTTGAGACACTAGCTAACCTGGGTATAAATATCAAGATGATTTCAACAAGTGAAATTAAGGTAAGCTGCCTAGTCGATGAGAACGATGCAAAACGTGCTCTTATCGCTTTACATGAAACATACGGCCTGGGTTGTGACGAAGTTGCCGAAGTAAAAGGCACTCTTCCTGACGAAGAAGGAGTATAATAATGAAAAAAATTCTATTTACATTAATGACTTTCTGTATCATAGCAGGAGCTGTATTTGCTGCGACATCACAGGATGCACTTAACTTTTTCCACAAATATGTTAATGCGGCAAATACTTATAGTCCTGAAATTACAACAATGTATTCTCCAAATGCAAAAATCATAAGACAAGTTGTAAAACCTGACGGCTCAATTGTAACAAGAGAAACAAATACACAAAGATACATAAGTGAAATGAGAAAAGGGCAGGCTATTGCTAAAATCAGACAGTACAAAAATTATTATACCAATATAACTGTCACATCTTTAGGAAATAATACTTTTAAAGTTTCATCATTAAGACGTCCGTCAGGAGAGACTTACAAATTAAAAGCATACATGGTTGTAAAACAGCAGCCTAACGGCAAATGGGTAATTACAGAAGAAATGATGCAGACAAAAGTACAAATGCTAATAAACGCAAAATAAAATAGAAAAGGGGAAGTATGGGAAGTGTATTCAGGTTCTTGACCTCCGGAGAAAGCCACGGTAAATCTTTGAATGCGATAATTGAAGGCTTACCTGCCGGATTCAGTATTTCAGAAGAAGAAATTAACAGTGACCTAAAACGCCGCCAAGGCGGATACGGTCGAGGACTGAGAATGTCAATAGAACATGATACCGTTGAAATTAAATCCGGAGTAAGATTTGGAAAAACTACCGGTGCTCCGGTTTGTCTTGAAATAAAAAATCGGGATTACGAAAACTGGAAACTGCCGATGAGTACAGAAGAAGTCAACTTTAATGATGTTGATATTTTAAAAAAAGTAGCTGAAAAATCTTTTACCAAAGTACGTCCTGGGCATGCAGATTATGCAGGAAGCCAAAAATACAATCTGGAAGATTTAAGAGATGTTTTAGAGCGTTCCAGTGCAAGAAAAACTGCAATAGAAGTTGCTGTAGGTTCTGTTGCAAAACAAATATTAAAAGAATTTGGAATAACAGGCTTTTCTCACGTAGTACAAATTGGAAACGTAACTCTTGATATCAAAGAAGACAATTATACACTTATAAAAGAAAAGGCTGAAAAATCAGAACTCAGATGTTTTGATGAATTTACGACCGAAAAAATGAAAGATGCAATAGATAATGCAAAACAAAGAGGAGATACTTTAGGCGGGAAATTTGAAGTAATTTTCGGCAATTTACCTGTCGGACTTGGTTCTTACGTACACTGGGACAGAAAACTTGACGGACTTTTAGCACAGGCAGTTATGAGTATACCGGCAGTTAAAGCTGTTGAAATCGGTGCCGGTGTAAACGCTGCAACATTACCTGGCAGTCAAATGCATGATGAAATATTTGTAAAAGGCAAAGATATTTTCAGAAAAACAAATAATGCAGGCGGTATAGAAGGCGGAATGACAAATGGAGAAAGTATCGTTATAAAAGGTACAATGAAGGCTATACCTACAATGCGTACACCTTTATCAACTGTTGATTTATTAGATTATTCACAAACTCAGGCACATTTTGAACGTTCTGATACTTGTGCAGTACCGGCATGTGCTGTTGTAGCAGAAGCAAGAGCTGCAATTGTACTGGCGGATGAATTTTTGAAAAAATTTGGCGGAGATAGTTTGAAGGAAATAAAACATAACTATGAAAGGAAATAATATAATCCTAATAGGTATGATGGGAGCAGGGAAGTCTACCGTCGGGAAAATCTTGAATAATCTGCTAAAAGATTATTCTTTTGTGGATGTTGATTCCAAAATAGAAGAAGATGAAGGAATTTCTATTCCTGAAATTTTTCAAAGGTATACAGAAATCGGTTTTAGAAGAATAGAATCCTTAACAATTGAAGAAATCTGCGAAAGCTCTAATCTTATTATATCTACTGGCGGAGGAGCTTTTGAAGATGAAAATAATCGCAACGTTTTATTAAATTCCGGTAAAGTTTTTTATCTATATGCTGACTATCAAACTTTATATGATAGAATAAAAACAGAAGGTCATAGACCTATGCTTGAATGCGATAATCCGATAAAAGTATTTCAAGATTTATTAGACAAAAGGGATAAAAATTACAGAAAAGCTGATTATATTATTGATACAAGTTCTTTAACAGCAGAACTTGCAGCGAAAGAGATTTTAAGGAGAGTAAATGAAACCGTCGATATTAGTTGAAATTCCGCAGGAAAATACTAAATCATATCCTATATATATCAGTAAAGAACCTATCAGGGATTTGGCTAAAAGATTAAATGATATATCATCATCAAGACGCAGGCTTGTTGTTATAAGTAAAAAAGTTTACAAACTTTATAAGAATGAGTTTGATTTTTCTCAAGAAGAGCTTTTTATCCTGAATGACGGTGAACATCAAAAAAATATGAACAATTACCTGAAAATTGTTCAAAAAGCAATTGAATTAGGACTATCAAGAAAAGATTTAATTATTGCAATAGGCGGCGGTGTGGTTGGAGATTTGGCAGGATTTGTTGCTGCAACATACATGAGAGGTATAGATTTCATTCAAGTTCCGACAACGTTATTATCTTTCGTTGATTCTTCAGTCGGAGGCAAAACAGGACTTGATTTACCTAATGCAAAGAATTATATCGGAGCATTTTATCAACCTAAAACGGTATTCATTAATTTAAACTTTATTTTGACACTTGATAAAAAACAAATGTTATCGGGATATGGCGAAATCTTGAAATATGCATTTATAGAACTAAGTTGTAAATGCGAAAAAACCCATCTTTTGATTGAATTTTTATCAATTGCGGCAGACCGAATTCTTGATAACAACATGAATCTAATTGAACGGTTGGTAAGAATTTGTTTGGATATGAAAATATCTGTTGTTCAAAAAGATGAAACAGAAGGCGGATTAAGAAAAGTTCTTAATTTTGGGCATACTTACGGTCACGCACTTGAAACAATTACGCATTACAGAAAATATACGCATGGAGAAGCGGTTGTCTATGGAATGATGCTTGCGTTTGATTATGCCTTGAGAACAAAAATGATAAATCAAACGTACTATAATCTGGCTTACGATTTGTTCAAAAAATACGGGTTTAAACCTATTAAACCTGTAAAGTATAATCATGATAAACTTATAAATATCATGAAATATGATAAAAAAGCTAACAACGGCAGAATTACAATGATTTTACCGGACAAAAAGGGTTCAGTTACAGAAGTAGAAATTACAAACGAAACACTGTTTGAGATGTAAAAAGGATAGAAATATGGCAATTACACTGGAAAGAAAACAAGGTTTAATAGCAGGTGATGGTTTATTACCTGTAAAAATGGCACAATATGCAAAAGAAAACGGGTTTGAAGTTATTGCAATATCTTTATCGTCAGATAATTATAAAGAATTAAAAAAATATTGTTCAAAAGTATACTCTTGCTGTCCGGGTGAAATAAACAAAATAGAAAATATCCTTAAAACAGAAGAAATCAAACAGTTAACGTTTTTAGGCAAAGTTAGTAAAAGTATTTTGATAAAACGTCCGAAATTTGACCAGAGAGCTGTTGAGTTGTTAAAACAAGCTGCAAGATTAAATGACGACAAAGTAATGCTTATGATTATTGAACAATTGGAAAATATAGGTGTTACAATTATTGACCAGACAACTTTTATCAAAAATCTAATGATACCGTCAGGTGTTTTAGGTAAAGTTCAACCGACAAAAGAACAGGTCGAAGACGTAAACTACGGATATTGGCTTGCAAAAGAAACAGGAAAACTTGATATTGGACAATCAGTTGTTATTAAAGACCGTATGATTATGGCTGTTGAGGCAATAGAAGGTACTGATTGCTGCATTAAAAGAGGATGTAAACTGGCTAAAAAAGGGGCTTGTATTATAAAAGTCGCAAAACCTAATCAAGATAAGCGTTTTGATATTCCTGCAATCGGACTTAAAACATTAAAAACAATGAAAAGATATAAAGCAGGTCTTATTGCCGTAGAGGCCGGCGAAACTATTATCGTTGATCAGGAAGCTGTTGTAAAATTTGCCGATAGAAACAATATTGTAATTATGGCGGTATAATTATGAAAAAGCTTTTTATCGTTACAGGAGATTATTCAGGCGATATTCATGCCGGTCGTGTAGTAGAAGTTTTAAAACAACTAAATCCTGACATAGAAATAGAAGGAATCGGCGGTGAAAACCTTAAAAATGCAGGGGTAAAACTTTTTACAAACCAGTCTAAAATGGGAGCTGTCGGTTTTTCTGCAAAAATATTATTTGACCATTTAACATTGGGTAAGCGTGTTGTTGATTATTTAACAAAAGAGTATAAACCTGATATGGTTTTACTAATTGATTACGGAGCATTTAATCTTAGTATTTCAAAATTTTTAAAACATGCCGGAATCAAGACCTATTATTATATTCCGCCTCAAGTGTGGGCAAGCCGTAAATGGAGAATAAATACAATCAAAAAAAACATAGATAGAGTTCTATGTATATTTCCATTCGAAGTTGATATGTACAAATCATACGGAATAGAAACCCATTATTGCGGACATCCGCTGGTAAAACAGTTGCCGGACAAGGCTAATCGGGATGAATTCTTTGAGCAGCACGGACTGGACAAAAATAAAAAACTTGTTTCAATTTTTCCGGGTTCACGTGAATTTGAACTTAAGTTTTTGATGAAAACATTTATCAAAGCAGGGAATAAATTGAGAGAAAAACATCCTGATATACAATTTTGTGTATCTCATGCTCCTAATTTATCAGAAAAAGTTTATCATAAATACTTACAACATACGGATTTTAAAGTAATAAAAGGTGAAAATCAGACTTTGTTAAGTGTTTCGGACAGTCTTATATTGGCCTCCGGAACCGTTGCACTGGAAGCTGCGTTATATCAAGTACCGATGATTATTGCGTACAAGGGGCCATGGATTTTGTATTTCATTTATCTTTTAGTCCGTTGTATAAGAATGGTATCTCTTCCTAATATTATTTTGGGAAAAATTACTGTACCTGAACTCATTCAGGGTAAATTATCGGTAAAAAATATTGTGGATGAAACAGAAAAGAATTTGTATAATGAAGAAATTCGGGCATCAAGAATACATGATTTAGGCGAAGTAAAATCAAAACTCTCTGATAAATATTCTGCGGAAGAAGTTGCAAAACAGATTGTTGAATCAATATAAAAAATAAAACCTTACTGTATCTAATAGATGCAATAAGGTTAAAAGGTGTGTACGTGTATCAATAAAATGGATTTTATTATAGAATTGAATCTTAAACTTAACTCTATGAACCGCTGAATGTTTTGAATGTCATTTCGACGTTCTTAGAAATTACTTTCTTAACTGCTTCCATTTCTGTTTGAAGTGCGTTTTGTTCAGTATCTAACTGTTTCAATCTCAATTCAAGAGTTCTGTCTTGTTGTTGGATGATTTCAGTTTCTGCGTTAATTTCTGCGATTCTGTGTTCGTATTCTGCTACATCGTGGTAGTAAGAGTTCATTGCATCGTTGTATGCATCTTCGTCTGATACCTGTTCACAGTTTAATGTATAGGTTGTAGAATCGTCTTCAAATTTAACGGTTTTGAATCTTCCGTCACCGTCTGTTTCAATTAAAGCTTTATCTGTTTCTCTAACTTCTGTTTTGATATAAGATGCTTCATAAGTTGCAAGTTTGTTTTGAGCATCAATAGGTTTTTCATCAAATAGAGGTGTTTGCATACTATCTACAAGGTCATCGTATGTAGTGAATTTTTGAACACCGTTCCATTCAAATGAATAGATACCTGTACCGGCGTACTCAATGCTTCCGTCTTGATTTAATGTAATATATTTAGCAATTGATGAATCCGGACAATCTTTTATGATTTGTGCAAGTGCTGCTTCATCTTCTTCAGATAATGCACCCAATTCTGTCAACTCAGCATTACCAACATACGTCGGTGTAAATGTTGTTGTCATATCGTTGATTTGAGGGGTAGTGTATACTTGAGCCTCTGTTGCATCTTCAAGTGTATTACCATTAATGCGATAGTAACCGCTTTTTTTGTCTGCTAAATTTTTAGTTGCAGTATCTAACCAGGTTCTGATTTCATCTGCAATTGGTTCTCCCGGAGTAGCTGCTGTAATATTTGCTCCTGATGCTATTAATAAATCTCCAATAGCTTCTGCTTGATCATTTGATAAACCTGTTGGATTTGATAAATCAAAACCTGATAAATCTACATATCCGGCATCTTTATTTAATGTCCAGGTTCCGTTTTCAAGCCCGACCTCTTTGTTTGATGCATTTTCTAAATCGCTTACTGTTGCAAAGTGCCAAGATGTACCGTCATGGTATCCTCTCAAGCTGTTCAATGTTTGAACATCAACTTCGCCAAACTCGTTGGTTTGGATATATCCTTCGTGAGCCAAATCCAGTATAGCGTTTTGCAATTCAGCATCAAATTTGTAATCTGTTAAATCTTGATAAACATGTGTAACAGGATTACCTTCTGCATCTACACCTGTATAAGTATATGATAAATCATCTTCATTAAATACAGTACCGCCTGCAGTTGTATTTAATGCAACTTCGTTACTGTCATTCTTAATAGTTGCCTGCGGGTCTGACATAAGTTTTTTAGACCCTGTATATATATCAGCATAGTACCAGTGGTCAACAACGTAGTTATACTGGTTGTTAGAATCTGATAATTGTCTCCAGTTATCTAATACAGATTCGTTGTTACCGTCAGAATATGAATACTGTAAAGTAGTAAAGTCTGTTTTGTCAGGACAGTCAGGAACTGATAATGCTAACATCTGATTGAATAAGTTAGCACTTTGGTTTGCCAACGCAGTACGTGCCTGGTTGATTTGTTGACCTTCCCATTCACAGTTAGTTTTTCTTGCTGTTAAGCCCAAGTAACGAGCTTGTGATGCTGCCATGCCCATGACAAAATCTCCTATATTAATTTGTTTGTAAACTTCTACTTAACTTCTACAGTTTCTTATTTAAGAATTTTTTTTGATAAGTCAAACATGTTGTCGGTAAAAAATTTTTTTACTGTAACAAATTAAAGAGAATTTCCACTATATAGAGGAGAAATAAATATTATTTGAAAGGATAAATATATAAGGTTTACTTTAAGTATACCAATTTAGATACAAATAAAAAGAAACTTTTGGCACAATCAAATCTATGAAACAATCACATCATTTAATTTATCATATTCTTCTTTTATAGCTTTTATATCCTGCCACATTAACCATTTAGGACTGCCTTTTTCTCTTGAATCATTCCTTAAAAGATATGACGGGTGGAATATAGGCATCATTTTAGAACCATAAGGTCCATCAAACCATTTCCCTCTGGCTCTTGTGATACCTCTCTCGGTCGGAATCATTGTATTTAAAGCAATATTGCCGCAAACAAGTATTATTCTCGGCTTCAAAATATCAATCTGAGCTTTTAAATACTCTTCACATGCCTGCTTTTCTTCTGGCAGCGGGTTTCTGTTATCAGGCGGACGGCATTTTATTGTATTACAAATATAAACATCACGTTCTCGAGATAACCCTACACACTCAAATATTTTATCCAAAAGCTGTCCCGCTTTTCCAACAAACGGAATCCCTTTTTGATCTTCCCAGTATCCCGGGGCTTCGCCTATAAGCATCATCTTAGAATTAGGAACTCCGCCTGAAAAAACTACTTTATGACGGCTTTTTGAAAGCGGGCATTTTTGACACGATAAACATTTTTCCCGTATTTGTTCCAATTCTTCGTACATTATTTACCTCTATTTAAATATTACTACAAATATTTAAATAAAGCTTATACCAACACTTAGTATTGACATTAATAATGCACCCCAGAATGCAGCCCAGAATCCTTCAACTTCAAAACCAGGCACAAGATAACTCACAAACATTAACAATAATGCATTTATAACAAGAGTGAATAAACCCAAAGTCAAAATATTAATTGGTAAAGTTATAAGATTTAGCGCCGGTCTTAAAGATACATTTATCAAGGCAATAACAGCTGCAACGATAAGAGCCGACAAATATCCGTCAACTTCAATTCCCGGAATAACCCATGCTGCAAATACTACAATTAACGTTAAAACAATCCATTTTAATAATAAAAATAACATATGATTCCCTCTCTTTTTTATATTATAAGAAATGATACAAAATTAATTCAACCTGAACATATTAACTATTTTTGATTTATTATTGATTAACAATAAGGAGTAAATATGAATAATAGTACTATTAATCAACAGCCAAATTTTACAGCAAGAACAATTATAAATACAAATAATAATCATCTAAGCAAAGAAGAAATTAAAACACTGACTAAAATGGGTGAAAAAATAGGTCTGCCATCTGACACCATAAAATTCAGCCTTATGCAAAATGATGGAAACAACAAACTTTTAACAGTATCCCATCACGCAAAATTTAATGACGGCAGACATTCTCTTGAAGCGCATCAGTCAAAAAATGTTCTGATAGAAAAGTTTAATCCTTTTGAATATATCAAAAGTAAAATGGATAGCTTAAAAAAGATGTACGAACAAACTTTTTCTTAAATAACTAAAAATCTTCATCACTTTCAGCATCAAGTTCTTCGGCTTCATCATCCTTTTTAAATATCTCAATTTTAGAAAAAGCTAAATCTAAATCAATATTTACTATATCGTTTTCGTACCAGTCCAACTGTTCGATAAATTCTGCCGGCAAATTGATATAGTATTCTCCATCATGTAAAATTAGCTGCGTTTTCATAAATCTGACTCCTTTTTGTTTATTGTTACAGATAATTTGATTTTCACAATAAACATGCCGGTTAATCCCGTTTATTGTCTTTTTAGGTAATTTAATATAAATTGTTAATATGAGAAGGAGAGTAGTCGGAACAATAAATGGGACCATTGCCGCTGCAAGCTACGGAACAAATCCGTTGTTTACGCTGCCTTTGTATTCCATAGGCATTGATGCCAATTCAGTATTATTTTATAGATACGCTCTTGCAATTGGAATTTATTGGATTTGGCTGAAAATTGTGAAAAAAGTTTCGCTTCACCTTCATCGTGAAGAAATAATACCGATGTTTATATTATCGCTGTTATTCTCTTTTTCATCTCTGACTTTATTTGATGCCTTTAAATATATAGAAGCAGGTATTGCCTGTACAATTCTATTTATATATCCCGTACTTGTAGCAATTATTATGGGAATATTTTTTAAAGAAAAAATTACAAAAACAACAATAAATGCAATCCTTCTGACGTCTGTCGGTATTGTTCTTTTATACCACGGAAAAACAGGAGTTACACTCAACACACACGGCGTTATTGTAGTATTTTTATCAGCATTGTTATATGCACTGTATATTGTAGGGGTTAAAAAGATAAAAGTAATACAACATGTCAATCGCAATAAAATGAGTTTTTATGTAATGTTATTCGGACTTTTAGTTTATATTTTTAATCTTAAATTCTGTACACAATTGCAAATTATAGACAAGCCTTTATTTTGGCTGTTTCCAATTGGGCTTGCACTTTTTCCGACAATAATATCTCTGGAAACAATCAATATATCAATAAAACTCATTGGTTCAACCAAAACCGCAATACTTGGAGCATTGGAGCCAATGACTGCAATATTTTTCGGAATTTTATTTTTCAACGAACATTTAACAATCAGAATTTCAATTGGAATTATTCTGATTATTGCAGGTGTGTATTTAATCGTTACTCAAAAAAGTGATACTAATTCAAAACATATATCCGACCGATTTAAATAACTCTTAATATTTATACTGCAGCTAATACTTCTGATTGAATAGTATTAAGTATCAATTGTGCATACTCATCATGCATACCGAAGAATATATGTGATGCACCCTGAACTTCTATTACTTTATTTAATTCAGGGTTCTTGGTCCAATTATTCAACTGTTCCATAAACGCTTTAGGAGATTTTCCCGTTACTGAATCTCTTGACCCGATAATAAATGAGCCTCTCGGTTTTATATTGTACAGAGATTTTGTTTCACCTTTTTTACTCAATACAGGACAGTTTTTAAGATTTTCTGCATTATAAAATCCCATTACGGAATTTGCCGTCATTGGCGAAAAACCGCCGAATAAGAACGGTAAAAGGTCATTTCCTCTCCCTTCTTTAACCCAGGATTCCGCCATTTTATGACATTTTTCAATATTCGGCATAACATCCCACCAGTGCATGATATCCACAGGACAAGATACAATAAAATAATCTACGTAATCATCAGGAGTGTTTCCGAGATAATGAATAATTTTATTGGAACCGAGCGAATGTCCGGCAAGAATTATTTTTTTGAAACCCATTTCCTCTTTAGCATATTTTACATAGCTTTCTACATCTTCATATACCATATTAAAATCATCATTAAAAACACCTGCGTGCCGCTGTTTCCCTATAGAAAAATCAGTATATGCAAAGCAGGAGAACGAATCATGAGCGTGTGCAATTATACATGTGATACCGTTTTTCTCAAGAAGTTTACCGGTTGAATACAAAAGTTCATTTTGAAAAACGTTTGAACAAATTCCTGTAAGCATTATAAGCACAGTATCATTTGTTGTATCTCCGAATATTGCACCTTTGAGTTCAAGACCTCTCGGTGTTCTTACTTTTAATATTTCCATTTTTTCTCCTATAATTCCATTATTTATCATTTCTAAAAAATAGCAAATACTTATATTATATAATTAAATATGCTTGACAGGTATATTTAAAAGAGTATAAAATTTTTAATATGGAAATTAGAGTTTTGAAATATTTTCTGGCAATAGCAAGAGAAGGCAGCATTACGGGAGCCGCAAATTCACTCCATCTGACCCAGCCCACGTTAACCCGACAGATACAGGAACTTGAAAAGGAATTAAATCAAAAACTCTTAATCCGTGGGAAATACAAGGTAACACTTACTCCGGAAGGTATGATACTGAAAAAACGTGCACAGGAAATTATAGAAATGGTTGAGAAAACCGAAGCGGAATTTCAGACATTATCAGATACCATAAGCGGAGATATTTATATCGGCTGCGGCGAAACAGATTCAATGAAATATATAGCAAGTGTAATCAAAGAGATTCAATTAAACAATCCTGATGTTAAGTTTCATATCTATAGCGGGAACGCTGAGGATGTAACAGAAAAACTTGATAAAGGCCTGTTGGATTTTGGACTTTTGATACAACCGATTGATTTATCAAAATATGATAACCTTGCCATGCCGGAAAAAGATGTGTGGGGAGTGATTATCAGAAAAGATAATCCGCTTGCTAAAAAGCAGAGTATTCAACTTAATGATTTAATTAATTTGCCTATTATTGCCTCAAGGCAAATGTCTGAAAAATATTCTGCGGACAGCGGTTTTCTGGATTGGTTCGGGGAGAAATTCAAAGATTTAAATATTGTTGCAACGTACAATCTTGTTTATAATGCGGCTATTATGGTAAAAGCAGGGATTGGAGCAGCTGTCACCTTAGACAAACTTGTTGATACAACATCTCTGACAAGCGAAGTTTGTTTTTTACCATTGGAGCCGAGGCTTGAATCAGGTTTGGATATTGTTTGGAAAAAGCATCAGGTATTCTCACCTGCTGCAAAACTATTTCTTGATAAATTGCAGGAACGGTTTAAATAAAACCATCATGATATAATTTTTAGTATCAAACAGGTTATAACAATGTCACATACAAAAGAAACACAACCAGATAAAATACTTGTAAGAGGAGCAAAGGTCCACAACTTGAAAAACATTGATGTGGATATTCCTTTGAATAAGATTGTCGGAATTGCCGGAGTTTCAGGTTCAGGTAAATCTTCTCTTGCACTTGGCGTATTGTATGCGGAAGGTTCAAGACGGTATCTGGAAGCACTTTCGACATACACAAGACGACGTATGACACAAGCTGCAAAAGCTCAGGTTGATGAGATTTTGTATGTACCGGCATCTCTTGCTCTTCACCAGCGTCCGGGGGTTCCTGGTATCAGAAGTACGTTTGGAACAGGAACTGAACTTCTGAATAGTTTAAGGCTGATGTATTCAAGGCTTGCAAACCACAGATGTCCGAACGGACACTATCTGGAACCTACACTTCTTGTTGCAGCCGAAAAAGAACTTGTTTGTCCTGTATGCGGAGTACATTTTTATGCACCCGGAGCGGAAGAACTTGCGTTTAACAGCCAGGGAGCGTGCGAAAAATGCGGAGGAATCGGCACAATAAGAACCGTTGATGAGTCAACCCTTGTGCCGGATGAATCACTTACGATAGATGAAGGAGCGGTTGCGCCATGGAACTCTCTTATGTGGTCATTGATGACCGATGTTTGCCGTGAAATGGGAGTCAGGACAAATATTCCGTTCAAAGATTTGACAGATAAAGAAAAAGATATTGTATACCATGGTCCAGCTGAAAAGAAGCATATTTTTTATAAAGCTAAAAACTCTAATCAGGCGGGTGAAATCGATTTTACTTATTATAATGCTGTTTATACCGTTGAAAACGCGTTGAAAAAAGTTAAAGACGAAAAAGGAATGAAACGGGTAGAGAAATTTTTGAAAGAAGATATTTGCCCGCAATGCCATGGAACACGCTTATCCGATGCGGCAAGAGCTCCGAAACTCAGAGGAATTTCACTTGATAAAGCCTGCGAAATGACTCTTTCGGAATTAATCGAGTGGGTAGACGGAGTACCTGAATCACTGCCAACAGAAATGCGCCCGATGGCAGAATCTATTTGTGAATCATTTCAGGTTACAGCAAAACGTTTAATGGATCTGGGCTTGGGGTATTTATCACTGGATAGAGCCGCATCAACACTTTCTACAGGAGAACGCCAGAGAACACAGCTTGCACGTTCAGTCAGAAACAGAACAACTGGTGTTCTTTACGTTTTGGATGAACCGTCAATCGGACTGCACCCGGCAAACATAAAGGGACTGAATGATGTAATGCATGATTTAATATCTGACGGAAATTCCGTTATACTTGTCGATCATGATACGCAAATACTGTCTGAATCTGACTGGATAATAGAACTTGGTCCTGAATCAGGTGCAGACGGTGGAGAAATTATTGCGGAAGGTGAAATTTCTGAAATCATAAAAAATCCTGTATCTAAAATAGGTCCGTTTTTATCAGCAAAAGAAATAAATTTAGTACGCCCTAAGATACAAAAATCCGATATGTTTAATAACGGATTGATTAATCTTTCAACTTCAAATATTCATACGGTTAAACCGCTGGATGTAAAAATCCCGAAAGGAAGGTTAACTGTTATAACAGGTGTTTCAGGTTCTGGGAAAACAACACTTGTACTTGAAAGTTTGATACCTGCTCTGGAAAACAGTATTGCAGGAAAAAATCTGCCGCCGCATGTCAAAAATATTACAACGGACGGGATTAAACAGGTGAAATTGATTGATGCTACACCTATCGGAATAAATATCCGCTCAACTGTCGCAACTTATGCAAATGTACACGATGAATTAAGAAAAGTTTTTGCAAGAACAGCTGCTGCAAAAGAGGCGGGATATAAAGCCGGAGATTTTTCTTACAATACAGGGAGTCTGCGTTGTCCTAATTGTGACGGAACAGGAAGTATAAGTCTTGATGTTCAGTTTTTGCCGGATGTTGATATTCCTTGCCCTGAATGTAGGGGGAACAGGTATTCAAAGAAGGCTGAAAGTATAAAATACGTATCAAAAACCGGTGAAAAATATTCATTACCTGAGATAATGGCAATGGATATTAACCACGCACTTGTTGCATGTCGTGATTTGAATATTGTAAGACAACGACTTCAGGTGTTGAAGGATTTGGGATTGGGGTATTTGACACTCGGGGAAGCTACGCCAAGCTTGTCAGGCGGAGAGGCACAGAGGTTAAAACTTGCATCAGAAATGGGACGACGTCAGGAAGATAGTGTATTTGTATTTGATGAACCGACAATCGGACTTCATCCGTTGGATGTAAGGTCTTTGCTGGGTGTATTCCAGAGTTTGATAGAGAATAATGCAACCGTTGTTGTGATAGAACACGATTTGGATGTAATTCGGAATGCGGATTATATCATTGATATGGGACCTGGCGGCGGCAATGACGGCGGGGAGATAGTTGCAGCAGGAACTCCGGAAGAAATTAAAGCTGCAAAAAGAAGTATTACAGGAAAGTTTTTATAAACAACCTAACCTGCCGGCTTAATCCTACTTATCAGGATTAAGCCGTTCAATTTTTAGTTTTAAAATCCTTGAAGCATTCATTTCTGATACACAATATTTGAAATATTCATCTTTTACTTCGTCTTTTTCGCAGGCAATTCTGCCAAGTTTTTTCACAACATATCCGCCGAGAGTCGTTATATCTTCATCATCAATATCAACATTAAACAATTCACAAAATTCATCCGTACGCATTTTCCCGCAAATTTCATAATTATTATCGTCAATTTTTTTGATATCAGTTTCTTCATCGTCAAATTCATCCTGAACTTCACCAAATATTTCTTCTAAAATATCCTCCATTGTAATAATTCCGCTCGTTCCGCCAAATTCATCCACAACTATTGCCATTTGAAGATGTTGTTTTTGGAATTCTAACGCAAGTTTATCAATCGTCATTGTTTCCGGAATATAAAACGGCTCTCTTAATATTTCATTCAGATTAACTTTATGATTATCGGCAATCAATGGCAGTAAATCTTTTATATGCAAAAAACCTTTAATATGGTCATAGTCATCTGCATAAACAGGATAACGGGTATACTGGTTTTCTGTTAAAATCTTTTTTAAATCTTCCCACTCAATATCAACAGGCAATCCTACAACATCCTGTCTTGGAATCATTACCTGTGATACGGTTAAATCCGAAAACTTAAATGCGTTCTGTAAAATCTCAGCCTCTTTTTCATTTAATGCTCCGCCTTTATAACTAGCATCTATCAACATATTTAATTCTTCTGCAGAATGTACCGTTTGATGTGATGCGTTTGGTTCTATTTTACAGAGTTTTAATAAAAAATTTCCTAAACCATTTAACAAATAAATCATTGGAGAAAAGATTTTTGCTATTAAATACATTGGTTTTGCAACCCATAAAGTTGTTTTTTCAGGAAATTGCAGGGCTACAGATTTCGGCATTAGTTCACCTGCAACAACATGCATTACGGTTATAAAAATAAATGCAGTTGTAACAGATACAGTATGAGCAGCAACAGAATCTATATCACCCGGTAAAAATTCAAACAAAGGTTTTATAATCCTCGCAAGCGTAGATTCTCCTACCCAGCCCAGCCCTAAACTCGCAATTGTAATACCAAGCTGTACGGCAGCAATATATTTATCAATATTTTTTAACGCATCCATCGCAAGTTTTGCACTGAAATTTCCTTCTTCAGAAAGTTGGCGTATACGAGTTTTTCTCACACCAACCAAAGAAAATTCAGCTGCAACAAAAAAACCGTTTAAAAATAATAAGAAAATTATTATAAAAGAGTTAAATAACAGTTCTAAATTCACGTTTTTTGTTCCGATAAAATAATTTAAATAATAATATAAAATCTGCATGTTTGCAAGATTTTAACTATTTATAAATAACAGAAAATAAAAACCGGTATGCGATTACATACCGGTTTTTAAATTTTATTTTCCTTCTGTCAAACTTTTAAGTATTGTATAAGATGCATCCCAACCGCTGATACCGCCGGTTGATTTGTATTGAGAAATTTTTTGTGCTCGTAATGCTTTATTTTTCTTTTGTTCGCTATTAAACTTCTCTAATTTTTTCTTGTTTGAATTTCTATCTTCGACTATCGGATTTGCATATTCCAAGAATGCTCTATATTCCTGACAGCCGTAACCTGCTTTAACCTTTTCAGGATAATTATATGTCATATAATCAAATATATTCATTGCACGTTCTGTATTTGCAGGTTTCCCTTGTAATGCTTCCCAGGTACTGCCCGGCATTTTTGTTATAACAACAATCATAGCAAGAGGATTGTAAGAAGTTTTCATCATCAAATCAATACCTGTAATATCAGCTTCTTTTTGGTCATCTTTAGATACTTTATTAGCAAAAAAATCACTGTTTGCTGCAGTTACAAGAATATTTCCGGATCCCAGATTATTTGTTAGTGCATCTTTTGCGGCATCTCTTATTAGACTTTTAGCATAACTGCCATTAATGATATACCCCATTTCAGCAGCCACAACAGCTGCAACTTCGCTGTCATTGCCGGTGTATTCCAAATCTTCTTTCGAGATTCTAATCACGTTTGTCGTTGAAACATTTGAATTATCAGCGTAACCTTTCACAACCTTGAAGGTAGTTTTAGCAGGCAGATTGTTTTTTGAAATCAGTTCTTTTCCAACAACAGAAACTCTGTCTGCAGCAACCCAATCCGCAGCATAAACAGAAGTCCCAACAAGTACAAATGTTAGTAATGATACAATAATCTTTTTCATATTCTCTCCTTATAATACTTAACTTTCACCGGTTAAAAATTTTTAATACGTTTATTATAACAAATTACAAATATTTTTTATATTCATTAATTACTGAGTCATTTATATCTATAAAAATAATTGACTCTAGACAATTATCATTTGAAATAAATTCTTTTACTGTTTCAAAAGCAATTTTGCAGGCTTTCTCTATCGGAAAACCATACACTCCGCAAGAAATCGCAGGGAATGCTATTGTTTTAATATTATATTCTTTTGCTATTTTTAATGCGGAATTATAGCAAGATCTCAAAAGTTCCGGTTCATTGTTATTACCTCCGTGCCATACCGGCCCGACTGTATGAATAACATATTTAGAAGGCAGATTATACCCTTTAGTAATTTTGGATTCTCCTGTTTGACATCCGTGTAATGTTTTACATTCTTCCAGCAGTTCTTTTCCTGCCGCACGGTGAATTGCGCCGTCAACTCCGCCACCGCCGAGAAGTGTTTTGTTTGCCGCATTGACAATAGCATCAACATCCAATTTTGTTATATCGCCTTTTAAAATTTTTATTTCTGCCATAATACACCCGATTATATTTTTAATTTTATTCTTATATTTATTATTATCATAAATTTTACAAATTTTGAATGTATTAATAAATTATGTATAATCAAATATGGTCGAAGAATAATTTTAAGGACATTCAAATGAAAAAAGGTATATTATACATAATGACTACAGCCGTTTCCGGTTTAATAAAAATCGGACAGACTGATATAAAGAATTATAAAGAACGTATGAGACATTTAGAATCAAACGGTTATTATAATGTTGTCGGACTCAAAAGAGCTTTTGCAGTAGAAGTTAATGATTATATAGAAAAAGAAAAACTTCTCAAAGAAATTTTCAACAAACATCAAGTAGGTCAAAGTGAATTATTTGCTCTTGATGTTGATCTTGTCAAACAGCTTCTACTTGCATTTGACGGTAAAGTAACATATCCTGAAAAAACACAAAAAGACAAAGAATTTGAGAAAATTACCAAAATAAGAACCCAGGGTAAAAAATTCAGCTTTTATAAAAAAGGATTAAAAAACGGGGATATTATAACCTTTGCTACCGATGAATCAATAAAAGCCAAAGTTGTCGGAGAACGTGAAGTTGAGTATAAAGGTCAGATATGGAAACTCTCGCCTTTGACACATAAAATATTTGAAGAAAAAGACCAGTTGTCACAAAGCGGTAAATATCAAGGACCTTATTATTTTAAATTTAATAATGTAAGACTAACCAAATTACCGGATAAAGAATTCTAAAAAAATATATTTTAAATAAAGGAATCAGTAGAATATGGTAAATCTCTGATTACCGGAACGTTCTTGTTGCGTAGATTTAAAATTTATCACAACTTACAGACTCAAAAGAATTGTTTAATCTTTTTATAGAGAATTTTAATCTTGCACTCATCGCTTTCTGTGATAAATAATGTTTATTTAGCATCTTTAATTCTTTATCCGGTTTTACATATACAAATTTATTAGAATTTAATTTATCAAAAACATGAAATAAAAATATCTTTCTTATATACCTTGCCGCAGGTGATTTATATTCTTCTGCGGTGTTAGCATTTGCTTGGGTATACACATTTTTTAAATTATTCATATTTAATTTACCAACCATAGAGTATAATTTAAACCTATTTAAACTAAATAATAAATCCCATCCATTATTATAGAACTCATCCTTTAATAGACTATTAATAGGAAAACATTCAAATTGTTTGTCATTAAAAGTTAAGCAATTTTGTTCCAAAAAAGATTTAGCCGCATCTAAAGAGTTTCCTGAATAGGTATAATCAATAAGAATATGTTTTCTTTTACCATTTAAACTATTTTTGTTTATACCAATACTGTCTAAATATTTTTTATAAATATTTGTATTGAGGATTTTTTTAGGTAAACCGTTTCTTAAACCTGATAGCGGAATAATTTTAACATCAGCCCCAAGTGCTTTAGCACATTCAGCAATTGATGCAACTGAACGTCCGATTGCAATTAAAGTATAATCATTTATTCCATATAAACTGTCAAAATATGATTTAACTTTATTAGCAGCATATAAATTTATTTGTGCCATTTCTTTTATTCGTATAGGTGAAAAATAGCGAAGTAATAATTTTAAAGGTAGTGATACTTTTTTTATTGTCTCAGAATTAATATTATCAGGAATTTTCTCCAAACAATAATTCCCAATATGATAATATTTTTTTTGTTTATTGAAAGATATATTATTACATATATAATTTTTAAAATTATTAATTTTCATATTTATAAAAAATTACAACAAAAATATTTTTGCGTATAAATCTTACTAATAATGTAAACTTACTCCCTACGTTTTTATTGCACCACATAAGGGTTACAACCAAAAGTAAGTAGATATTTCTCTTGATTATTACGAAAATGTAACAATCAATCATTAAAAAGCATTTTCCAAATAATGTTAGAAAT
>CALUXY010000016.1 GCA_944324855.1 Candidatus Gastranaerophilales bacterium
TCTCATTGATCCTCCTTTTTTTATTATATTCGAAAACTTGCCTACTGATTGATTACGTTTTTAGGGGGACAGTTCAAGTATGCCCAACCTACTGTCTAAGTAATTAGTGAATAGACTTTTTCTCGGCTCTAACTGAATAGCTTAAATGACAGGTCAACATTATCCTGAATAACTTTTTTCAGAGCATCTTGCTGCGTTTTAACCGCATCTCTATCGGCTTCAAGTTCTTGAAGTTTTTGGTCTATCTTGGATTCTTTGGCATTGATTTTATTCATGTCTTTTTCGTACTGGGCTTCTGCTGTCTTAATAGCTTGTTCGTCAGTAACAGTTTGAAGTTTAGTATCAACAGCAGTAGAAGTATCCAGGAATTTGTTTTGGTTTATATCAAATACCTGTATTTGAACAAATCCTTCATTTAATACATTTGTAATCCATTCATTATTAGAAAGCATATCATCCTGCAGTACAAGATAATTTTCGTTTTCAGGAGTACCTAAATCCGCATTGGTTGTATATGTCGTATTAGATTTTGTAATATTTTCAACGGAATATAGGTAAAGATTACTTTGCGTATCTTCGTTAAATACAACTTCTTCTTTTATCTTAGGAGTTTCGTCAAGCCCTTCCATCTTGTGCCAGAGGTTTATATACCACTGAGCAAGATTTTTGTCAGTAAACGTCGTTCCGTTATAACCTTGAGTATACACATTTTCAGGCGGAATACCCGCTGTATAATCGTTGATATCCGGTGCTTCTCCAGGAGGGTTTACATAAGGCGGTTTTGCATCAAGCCAACCTTGGTAATATGTATCATATACTCCCTGATCAAATCTTATTGCAGCCTTGAGATTTTCTTGAAATTCAGTAATAGTTCCAGTTACATCCGAAGCACTTAATCCCATACTGCCATAATTTTTACATAAATATGCTAAATCTATTGCCCACTGTTTGAGAGACTTCAATGTACCGTCAACATTCCACTTAGATTTTAATTTTTCAAAATCGGATGATGCTGCTGTAATATCACAAGTTTCACCTTCAGCAGCAGATGCAGTGTAGTTAGCTTCATCATCCAATATTTCTGAAATTTCCGCAAAAGTTGGACAAGCACTACTATTATGGCAAGTTCCTCCGCTATAATAGGTATAAGCTAATTCATATGTTGCCCCGGAAGATGTTGTATATAAGTTATTTACACCATCATACCAGCCGGTATTAATTGACGAACCTGTACCGTTATATCCTTTTCCAACTGAAAAATCAATTAAGTGTCCAAGTACATGTAAATAACAGCCTACATTGTTAGAATTTACGGCTCTGTTATAGCAGCTGCCGCCGGCCGTTTGGAATTTGGAATCAAGTCCCGTAGTAGATGACCACCAAGGTTGTGTCTGATCATCTTCATCAGGTTTTTGTGCTTCCCAGTTAGGTATTTGTACATTTGTATAGTCATCATACCATTCTTCCCAATCCTCCATTTCTTGCTGCCACTGTTCATAATCCTGTTCAAACCTATCGACAGCATTATCATAGGCAGGATTTCTCTCTGTTATCTCAACGGAATAACTCACATCCGACACTAACCCGAATTTTTTAAGAAAATCGCTTAAGGAATTTGTTGATTGATACGCGTCATGAAGTGTCGATGACACAAGGGTTTTGCCGGATTGAGTTTTTAAGGAATATTGTTTATCTAAGTCACCGTAAGTGAATATTTTATTTGCAGTCAAAAGCGTATCGCCGATAGTGCCGTCGTCAAGAGCAATATTGGCAATAGTTTTCTTTGCATTTAAGGCATTTAGGTAATTATTATAAACTTGATCGGAATCATTCGCCAGCAGCAGTTTTTGGGCCTCAAGCTGCTGAGACCTTAATTCGATATTGTGCTGTCTTGCTGTCAACGACAACAGTCTAGCCTGTGATGACGACATTCCCATTTTATTGCGCGCTTTCCTAAAATATTCCTTACTACGGTTAACGGTTAAACCCTTACAAAACTTAAATCATACCGGATTAATAAATTAAAATTGTTACATTAGTTAATATTAAATTATTTATAAAATATCGATAATTTTATTCCTTAAAAATTTTTGTGATATTATTATCACAGGGGGAAAAAATGACAGATAAAAAAACTCTAAATAAAAAAGTGATAGGTTTTCCAAGAGCAATGTCATATTATACTCACTACCCGTTTTGGTATGGATTCTTTAATGCATTAGGAATAGAGGTAGTACTTTCAGACAAAACAACTAAAGAAACCGTGTCAAACGGTGCTGCACTTGTTGTTACTGAAACTTGTCTCCCCGTAAAAATATTTGTAGGACACGTTATTAACCTTTTAGATAAAGGGGTTCAAAAAATATTTGTACCTTCAATACAATCTATTGCGCCTAAAATTTATAACTGCTCAAAAATCAGAGGACTTCCTGATTTAATAAGAAACATTATAAAACGAGACTTTGAATTAATTGAACCAACACTTGATAAATCAGAAAAAGATCAGGGGTTGTATAAGTTTCTTGCAGAAAGCGTTGAGTGTTTCGGGATTACAGATTTTGATACAATCAGAAACGCTTCAAAAGAAGGCTGGAAACTATATAACAATTTCCATGTTATGGCAAGAAGCGGACTCCCTTATAAGCAAGCATTCAAAAATGCTCTGGAAGGTAATATCGTTCTCGATAATGATGAAAACGAATATATGATATCTGTTGCAATTGCTGCACACGATTACAATATATTTGACGAACATGCCAGCATGAAAATATTTGATAAACTAAAAAAAATGGGTGTAAAAGTTTATTCCTCAATAAATCTTACAGATGAAAAGAAAATGGAAGGACTTAATACACTTGAACAAAAAATGTACTGGGCAAACGAACTTGAAATGAACGGAACAGCAGGACACTATCTGAAAGATAACAAAATTGACGGACTTATAACTGTTAATTCCTTTGGCTGCGGTCCGGACTCTTTAATGGTAGAAAAAATTTCAAGAAAAGCAAAAGAATTCGGCAAGCCGCTTTTAATATTAACAATTGACGAACACACAGGCGAAGCCGGATTTATTACAAGATTAGAAGCATTTGTAGATATGCTGTTCAGAAAAAAACGCAGACAAATAATACAAAAAGCCAACCTGCAGGAAAAAGAAGAATATACTCCGAATACTAACATTTGCGAAAATATTCTTTAAACCAAATTATGAAAATTATAACAACACTATTACAACAGAATAATTTTCTAAATACACAAGCCGAAAACAAGAAATATCCCAAAACGAACCCGCTGAAATTTGATGCGGTCGCATTTGGGGCAATGAAAAAAAGACAATTTACAGGGCTTGATTTCATTTGCGTTGAAAAATTTAAAGCACCTATTGAAAAATTTAATACACACAAAGATTTTCAAACCTGGGCCGGCGAAAAGTTTAAAACTCTCTTTATGAAAGATTATGGCGGAAAAACAAAGAGAGGGCGCGTACATAGAAAAGTTATTCTCAGAGATTGGTATAAATACCTGACAGAAAAAGATAATGATATCCCAAATTCACAAAAATATCTTATTATGTTTGGTATAACTAAAGACTTGAAAGAAAACAGTGATTTGCTCCCGCCTATATTTAAAAAAGAAGTTCTTATAAAAACTCTTGAAGATGTAAAAGATACGGATGCAGATATAAGCAAAATTTATTATAAAAATCTGAGAAATTCTACCCTATCAGGGCTAGGAATTAATTCCAATACAACAAAATGGGTAATCCTGCCGTCCCAAAAACACGATAGTAAAAACTTCGCATTAAATGTTGCAAGATTAAAAATACTTTCGCAAAACAGCTGGTGCACCAAAACATACAAAGCTGAACCTTATTTAGCAAATGGGGATTTTCATATATATTTAGACAAAGGTGTCACTAAAATCGGAATATGTTTTGAAGATAACACAATAAAAGAGATTCAGGGAAGAAAAAATGACTGGAAGATACCGGAGGAATACGCAGAAAACGTACTTGAACACATCAAAGGGTACAAACTCAGTGACAAAGCAAAATTAGAACTTGATACCTGATACCTATTTTATACCGTATACAACTCTATCAAGTCCCATCATATCTTTTTCAATCATAATATTTTTATATCCTGCATTTTCTATAAGCTTATAAACATCAGCCCCTTGATTAAACCCGATTTCAAAAGCCAGGAAACCGCCGTCATTAATGTAATCCAAGGATTCAGGAATAATTTTGTTATAATATTCAAGCCCTAAATCATCCTCTGTAAAAAGAGCCGAGCGCGGTTCGAATGTAACTTCTTTCTGAAGTTCCGTACCATTTGGAATATACGGAGGATTTGATACTATAACATCGAATTTTTTACTATTCAGTGAGGAATACAAATCCGATTCAATAAAGTTTATTTTTTTATCAACATTTAGTCGTTTCGCGTTTTCTTTCGCAATATTTAACGCATTTTTCGATATATCAACCGCAGTAATATTTACATCTAGACTTTGCGCTATTGCACAAGCTATACAACCTGTACCGGTCCCGATATCAAGAACCGTTTTATAACCATGCGAACGTATCGCATCTATAACTTTTAGTACAAGCTGTTCAGTATCCCCTCTCGGGATTAAAACATCTTCGTTAACAATATATTTACTCCCCATAAAATCAGCAAGCCCAATAATATACTGAATAGGAAGCTTAGTTCTCGCACGGAGCTGAGCTTTTTCTTTAACCACTTTAAGTTTTTCATAATCTAAAGGCACCCCTCTTACAACATCAAGAGCTGTATAGTTACAATAATGCTCAATCATCATTTTTACTTCAATTCTAGCTTCATTTGGATGAATACCGCTATTCACCAATATGGCAACAATCTCCTGAATGTTCATCAATAATCTTTCCTATCTCTCTTTTCAAATCCAATTTGGATAACTCTTCTACATCCAATTTCTCTATATTATATTTTTTACATAATCTGTCGTAATAGTAAAGCTGTTTTTTTGTAGGCGGCTCCTTAGACATCTTAACCTCCTGCAAAAAATGACGTTTTTGCTTTTCAAATTCTTTTTGTTTCGCTATCAAAGGCGCCTGAGCTTTCTTATATTCGTAATATT
Organism: Candidatus Gastranaerophilales bacterium; assembly: GCA_944324855.1. Taxonomy (GTDB): domain Bacteria; phylum Cyanobacteriota; class Vampirovibrionia; order Gastranaerophilales; family Gastranaerophilaceae; genus UMGS1585. Next base: position 5,125 of record CALUXY010000016.1, read on the forward strand.
TCTTACACTCTTTTATATAAAGGAGTGTATCACTCTTAAAGGTTTCATCGTCCAAATAATCCTTTAAAAACGGAAACCTTGAAGCGTTAATTTCCTGATAATACATTTCATCTTCAAGAAACTTGTTAAACAAATCATTTATATCCATATCTAAAGATTGTTTAACCAACGCTCTCAGGAAATTGCATAACGCACTTTTCTGAGTCTTATCCAAATCCAAATATATTCTCTTCTTGATTTCGTACATATCTATTTCAAAGAATCTTTGATAACATCTTTAATGCCAAATTTTCTTTGAGAATTACGAAATGCCGCAAGCCGTGAATACAAATCAGACTTCATCGGATTCGATTGAAAAGATTTCTCCGGTGTTTCCTGAATCGGTTCCGTCTCAGGTTTGACACCATCAATAACAGTGAAATTTTTAAATCTATCTTTGTTCATAGGGACCTCGTATATATACAAAGTATATATCTCAAAAAAAATTGCTTTTTTTATAACATTATATTAAGTATTGTAACGATAATCTTAAAAAAGTCAACCGTTATAGGGAGTAGCTGCCCAGGTGATGGATGCCAGGAATGCGGCTAAGTAGTCATTGTCGGGCTCGAACTATTTTTCTTATTTAAAAGATTACTTCACTTCGTTAGTAATAACGAAATATCTACAGACTTCAGGGTCTTACCGGTGTAAACATTCAATTTCAATGTCTCTTCACACCTCACACCTCACTACTAACCTGCTTAATTACTTGTCAAAACCTACACCACATCCTACTCTCTACGACTCATTAAAGAAAGTGGATTGTCGGTTGGGCATACTTGTCCAACAATGATATCCCGCGTTAACATAACACAATCATCATTGTGTTATAAGGATAAATATAATAAGAAGATTAAGTTTTGTAACAAAACAATAATTTCAGTTAAAGAAAGATAAAACACTTGCCGTTAATACGTTCATAACATAACGATGATTGTGTTATGAAAAAATTAGGAATAAAAGTATTATCGTGAGGTGTAAGTATGGCAGATAAGTTTAAAATGTCAAATTCAACAACAGGAAACTACTGGAAGATAGAAAACGGGAAACGTGTTTTCTACAACAAAGCAGGCAAGAAGATTGACCAGTCTGCGTTTTTGAAAGCAGAAGATGCCCATATAGATAATAACGGTAAATTAAAAGGCAACAAGATATATGTAAAAGGCTCAACTTCCGGCAGATACTGGAAAATAATTGACGGCAAAAGACATTACTTTGCTGCAGACGGAACACCAATGAGTGAAAAAGACTTCTTCCAACAAGAAGGAGTTCAAAAGAATGCAAAAGGTCAAATAGTAAAAAACTCACGAGTTAATAATACAAAAATTCAAAAGAAATCTGCCAAATCTATTGCCGATGATTTAAAGAAGGCAACAAAAGGTATAAATGATGAAGCTGCGATAAAAACTGCAATCGCAAAAGTTGATAACCCGGAAGAATTGCAAGAACTTGAAAGACTTCTTGAAGCGGAAGGTTATAAAGCAGATGATATGTATTCTGCTGTTGAAAAATTCTTATACAAAGAAATGACAGGATTAACAACGGATAATTCATTTGATTATCTTGAAGAAACCGTTCAAAAATGGATACAAAACGGTACACTTCAAGGACAAGCTGCAAACAAAGCTCAAGCAAGAATGGCTGCCAGAGTAATCCGTGACGGCGGAGACGGTATGGGAACAGACTGCGATGAAGTTAAGCGCGGTATTGCAATGATAAAAGCCCCGAAACCGACAGGTAATGCAGAAGTAGACAAAGCAAACGCACGCCGTGTAATGGCAGAAGTTGAAAGAATTATCAAAAACGCACATGGAGAAACTCTTGAAGAATATTTAAGAGGAGAAATGTGGGACGGCGAAGTTAAAGAACTAAAAGCATCACTTGCAGCAAATAAGGCAATGAGCGATGAAAACAATGTTCAAGCCGTTGTTGATTTAGTAATAAAAGCAGTAAATGGCGCAGGTACAAATGAAGAACGTCTAGAACAGGCACTTAAATCAATCACAACAAGAGAAGAACGAATTGCAGTAAACAAAAAACTTGAAGAATACTGCAAACAACAAGGTATAAAGATAGATAAAAAAGTTGGTCAGGATGCAATTCAGGCAATCCTTTACGACGAACTTGATAAAAACATGGGAACGGCAGTTGACCATAAACAAGTTCGTAAATACAATGAAATGCTAATCAAACAAGGTGCATACAATAAGGATGAAGAAACACAAATAAGAGCACAGCAAGCCGCCAAACAAGTAATGGAAGGTGATTTTGAGAACATCATGGATGCTGTTGAAAATATTGAAGATCCGGAAGTTCTAAAATCAATGAATAATATGCTTGCCGCAAATAAATTCAATAACCTTGATTCTTTAATGTCAAAGAACAGTTTGGATAAAACAGAACAAAACCTTGTTAATGCAAACCTTGCATCAAAGAATCTTTTATCAGATGAAAAAGCCGCACAAGTTGCTTATGAATTATTAAAAGAAAAAGATTACAACAACCGTGCGGCAGGTTTTGCAGCAATCAGAAAAGATAGTGTACATAAACTTGTTGAAGAAAAACTAAAAAAAGAAGGCAAGTCATTAGAAAAAGTCCTTGCAGATTTCAACAAAGAAAAAGCATGGAGAAAAGATGTATCAGAAAAATATGATACAGCAGCATTTGCAGGCGGACTTTTAACAGGCTGGCTTGCAGAATCACGTTCAGACGAACTCAGAGAAAATACCGATATGTCTGATAACCTTTATCTTGAAACAGATAAAGGGGAAGAAGTTCCGGCAGAAAAGAAAGCGGCATACGATGCTGCACTTGCAAAAATTGAAGGTGATTTGAATAAACTCAAAGAAGATTATCAAGCCGCACGTGATGACGAAGGTTTGTTATCAGGTTTTGTAAACGGTGTAGCTTCAATATATAACCTCGGTACAACCAGAGATGAAATTGAAGCAAGAATTGAACACGATGAAGAAACCGTAAGGTTATTGAAGCTGGCGTCAGAAGGTAAATTAACCAAAATGGTTGACGGCAAACAAGTTCCTGTATCGTTTGAAGAAATCTTCAAAGAACGTCAATCAGCAGTAATTTCTGCAAATCAAGCAAGTTTGTCAAAATTATTCGGAGTTGATAAGCCAAAAGCGGAAACAAACTTTGATGCTAATAAAGTAACAGCAGTGTCAAAACAAGGCGAACAAATTGCAGCAATGAATATTGCAAAAGATTTGATTACAGACAGCTGGTCAGAATTAAACAGCGCTATTCAATCCAAAAATGTTGACAAATTAACCGCCGGAATTACCGGTACAATGAAAAAACTGGAAACAATGACCGGTGAAAAGATGAATCTTGACTCATTCGGCTACAGCATGAAAGACGGAGTCATTGTTGATAAGAGCGGAAACGCTGTATCAGCAGATAAATTAACAGAAGTTGCAAACAAGTTAAAAACTTGTGTATCTGATACTGCAAAAGCGTTGTACGGAAAAGAAATTCCGGCAAATGCTGATAACGGTGACGTTTCAGAACTTATTAATGACGGTTATGAAGCAAAAATGGAAGAATTCAAAGCACAGTATAGAGCTGCATACGGCCAAGATGCAACCGATGAAATGATTGAAGATTACTTATCAACAATCAGCACCGGTGTAACAATTATCAATATCGGAGCCGCAATCGGTGCTGCAATTCTGACAGCAGGCGCAGGATCATTTGCGGTATTTGCGGCAGTCGGTGCTACTTCAATGGCATTGAATACCGTAGAACACGCAACAGATGCTAACGGTTTATCAGTTAACGAATTTATGAGCGATGCAGAACAAGCATTGTGGGATGGCGCATTGGCTGCAGTCGGTGTTAAAGTCGGTAAATACGCAGAAGGTTTTGCAACAAGCGAAAAAGTTCTTGCTAAAAATGCGCAATTCTTAAGCAAAATCGGCGTAGGTGAAAAAACAGCTGAAAAAGCAGCAAAATGGGTTGCAAGAGTAGAAGCGGCAGGCGGAGAAGTTTCAAGTGATACAATTCAATCACTTGCACAAATGTACTGCATGGAAGGCGAGTTTGACGAAGAAAGCTTCGTAAGAGCATTAATTATGTCTGCCGGATTCAACACTGCAGGTCATTTTGCAAGTGCATTGAAAGGAGCAGACGTTAATGCCGGAAAACAAGCAGATGTTGACGGAGTAAGAACTGCCGATTCGGCTGATGGGGTAAAATCTGCGGATGAGGGGAATGCGGCAGATGCAGCGGCAGTAAATGCAGCATTAGAGGGAACTGTTGAACCTGTTAAATTAAAAGACCACAAATTAATTGTGAACGGTCAAGAAGTAGAAATGCCAAAAACCATTGAAGAAGCTAAAAAACTACACGACGACAAAAACTTTATATTAACTGATAATAACGGATATAAAATCTTTTATATAAAGGATACAAATGGTAATGATCTGGTACAAATAGAATTTGATAAGATGGACAATTTTATCATTCGCTATGAAAATACTTATGATGCCAGAGGAAATCAGACATCAGCACTTCAAGTAGGAAAAAACGATAAATTCGGTTATAATCAACATTTTATATATAACTCAGAGAATACACCAATTTATATGTATCAAAAAGATGCCAACGATAATATTATTGGTGGACTTGATATGCAAAGCGGAGCTGCTTTAGATGCTGAAACAGTAATGAAAATTGTAGAAGAACACGGTATGACAAACATTGCTGCTCGTGTTGAACTTGAAGGAATTAAACCACAGGATAAACTTCTGTCAGAGGAATTCAAATCAGCAATGAAGGATTTGGAAGAAAGTGTAAAATCAGGTAAAAACAACACAGTCGGAGAACTTGTTGAATCAAACCCTGTATTTGCGCAATTTAAAGATGAATTTGCAGGCTTAAATGAGTATAAAATTACATTCTTAGATGATGCAACAAATACAAATCTGGGGCAGCATTCTAAAAAACAAATTGCATTGAACTTTGATACATTAAAAGAAAACGAAGAAGCTTTTGTAAACACATTATTGCACGAAGCCGAACACGCAAGACAACACAAAAGATTCTACGAAATTCAATTTAAGCCGAAAGCAGAAAGAACTGAGGCAGAAAACCGTTTCTATAAAGCATACAGAGACATGATAAAAGCAAACGAAGCTCGTGCAGATTTTTATAAAGCAAACAAAGATGCTATTGATAAATTTGTAAAAGGTGAAAAACTCACAGCAGAAGAAAAAGCTATTGTAGAACAATACAAAAAGTTGTATGATAGTTATAAATCTGATGCACTGGAAACAGAGGCAAGAGAAGCAGGAGCGAAAGCTGCTGATAAATACAGAGCAAATAAAGAGGTAGCACATGGAGAAAAATCAGAAACAGAACAAGGAACTCGAGGAGTTCAGGAAGACGATTCAGCAGGACATCAAGACGGGACTGTGGGATCAGCTGCACGGAACGAAAATGCTGAAGGAACAGCAGGAAAAGAAACAGTAGATACCCCTGTAAAAAAAGCAGATGCAGAAACTCCAAAAATATCTGCAGCCGATGAAAAATACTTAACAAAACCATCAGAAAGCGAACTTCCTGACAACATGGAATTTGCCGATGGAAATGAAAATGTATTGTTAGTATATGATGGCGATACAGTTGTAAAAACTTACGAATACGCCGGAAATAAACTTCATAAAATCTCAGAAGTAGCAGATGAAGGCAGAGTAGAAACAACTTATACTCCTACTGGCTACGTTGAAACACGCATTACATACGATGAAGCTGGTAACGGTTATGGATTCATTGCTATTAACAATCCAAAAGTAAATGTCGGTATTCAAAATATTTTGGATGAAAACGGTAATGCTATTGCTTCTAATCTCTTTAATGCAGAAACAAATAAACCGATAAGCACTCGTGTTAAATCAGAAGACGGAGGTATTATTGAAACCAAATATAATACCGACGGCAAACCTGTCGAAAGAAATGAGTTCTATGAAAATGGTTCTGTAAAATCAGAAACAACCATTGATCCTGAATCAGAAATTGTATTAACACAAAAAGAATACAATCAAGATGGAATACTGACAAACGAAGCATCCTTTGACACTGAGACCAATAAAGGTAAAGGAACAATGCTCGATGCAAACGGGAATCCGAGAAGTTATGAATACGATACACAAGAAAACTTCCGTTGGTCAGATGAAGAAGCAGCACCGGTTGAAGATAAAAAACCAAGTCTGATATTAGACCCTAATGCGGTTACACCAAATCCGAATGCAAGATTTATTGTTGATCCTAATGAGGTTACACCAAACCCGAATGCAAGGTTTATTGTTGACCCTAATGAGGTTACTCCGAACCCGGATGCAAAAATTATAGACCCAAATGCGGTTGAACCTAATACTACCCCACTGATTAAACCGGAAACAGAATCGCCGGCTCCAAGAGAAGTTGTCAAATATGATAATGCTCCTGAAGAAAAGAAATCACGTATAATTATAGATCCAAATGCACCAACACCAATGCCGGGATTTAAATTTATTGATCCAAAAGCGGTTACACCAAATCCGAATGCAAGATTTATTGTTGACCCTAATGAGGTTGCACCAAATCCGAATGCAAGGTTTATTGTTGACCCTAATGAGGTTACTCCGAACCCGGATGCAAAAATTATAGACCCAAATGCGGTTGAACCTAACACTACACCTCTGATTAAACCTGAATTTGAATCACCGGCGCCAAGAGAAGTTGTCAAATATGATGATACTCCTAATACAGAGGTCACAAAACCAAAGGCTGAAATATCTACTCCAAATTCTGCAAATATTTCCGATGCCGCAACACCTGTATTAAACGGCAATTCGTTAACTGTAGGTGATAAAACAATAGAATTGCCTACTGAATTGAGAGAGGTTAACGACCTTCTGAAAAATAAGCAATTTACTATTGAAACAAATGATAAAACTTTAATAGTGTTATTAAGTGATGACGGAAACACAAAATTATATATAGACCATTTTGAAGGTAGTAATACCGGACATCGTTTTACTATACAAACAAGACCGGATAATTCTGTTGATTGGATAAACTCAGATCAGATAGATTTCTGGAAACAAGACGGAAAAGAACGTAGTTGGCAAGTTGCAACATATAAGCATGGAGAAAATACCAAAACAGAACTTAGACATTACAATGAAAAGGGTGAAATTATTCCTGATGAAACTCCAAAGACAGAAGCTGAAAGCGGAACTCCGAAAACGGATGAAGCTGAAACAGCAACACCTGAAACAGAAGCTGAAAGCGGAACTCCAAAAACAGAAGATGCTGAAGCTGTAACACCTGATAACCCGGCTGATACTCCAGTTTCAAAATTACCTGAAAAATTTGAGTCAGTAACATTTGAAAAAGGTAAAATGGTAATCAACGGACAAGAATTTGAAATACCGAAAACAGCTGAAGAAGCAGAAAAACTTGCCGCTGAAAATAGTGATAATTATAAGTTCAACAATCGTCCTGACGGCAGTAAAGAATTAGAAATATATGATACAAATAGTAATTTAATCGGAAAAGCATATTATCAAGCCGACGGCAGTGTTTTCTGCTTAAGAGAATATCCTTATCAAGATGGCAGGCAAACAGGTATTATTTATAGAGGTGCCGACGGTAATGTTACCAAATCAGAAGAATTTATCTATAATCAAGATGGTATAATAGCAGAGTTTTATAAAGATGCCAACGGCAACATTACAGGCGGATATAATTGTGTAAATAACAAGGATTTAGACCAAGCTGCCGCTAAACAACTGGCAGCAGAAAACGGTATCCAGGATGGAGTAATTCCGGGCAAAGCTGCTGGTGAAACTCCAAACGCAGCAGCTGTAGGAAGTGCCGCTGATACTCCAGTTTCAAAATTACCTGAAAAAATTGAGTCAGTAAGGTTTGAAAACGGCAAAATGGTAATCGACGGACAAGAATTTGAAATGCCGAAAACAGCAGAAGAAGCAGAAAAACTAGTGACTGAAAACGGTGATAATTTTAGCTTACGTAATAATAGTGGTGGTAGCAAAGATTTATTCATATCTAATCCTAATCATAAGACGATCGGCATTGTAAAATATGATACTGACGGAAAAATTAGCGGCTTTAGAGAATATACTTATCAAGATGGCAGACAAACAGATATTATTTATAAAGGTGCCGACGGTAATGTTATCAGCTCAACAGAATTTACCTATAATAACGGTGGTAGTCGTGTAACAGCCTGGATTTTTAAAGATGCCAACGGTAACATTAAAGACGGATATGATTGGGTAAATTACAAGGATTTAGACCAAGCTGCCGCTAAACAACTGGCAGCAGAAAACGGTATCCAGGATGGAGTAATTCCGGGCAAAGCTGCGGATGAAACTCCAAACGCTGCGGCTACAGAAGGTGCTGCTGATACTCCAGTTGGAGAAACAGACAAACCTGCATCCGAAGGAAATAAAGCTGATAATGTAGATAATGCTAATAATGGAGCTAATGCAGGCGAAACTTCGAACGCCGGTGGTGAAACACCAGCTCCAAATACAGATGCCGCAAAAACTACATCAAACGTAAAAGACGGCAAATATAAGTTCGGAGATAAAGAAATTGAAATTCCAAAATCGCTTAAAGATGCAGAAACTCTTGCCAATAATAACAGCAATATCAAGATATATGATGACGGCAACGGTAAAAAAGAATTGCAATTCTTAGACAGCAACGGCAAAAAAGTTGCAACCGCATCATTTGACGGAAAAGGCAGAATTAGTCAATTCACCGAATTCGAAGGCGATAATGCCGTATCCAGAATTGAATACAATAAACAAGGTGAAGCAAGAAGAAGATACACTAATGATGGAAACGGCAACTGGACAAAAGATAAAGAGTTTAAAGCTGATAAACATCAATATAAACTCGGTCCAAAAGCACAAGCAGTTGTAGACAAATTCAAAGAAGCAAAAGAAAAAGCTGATAATCTTGTTAACAAATTTAACGAAAAAATAACACAGCGCAGAGTTAAACGCACAACAACAAAAACAGATGGAAACGGCAACACTGTTGAAATAGCATACTTAAGCGGAAAGAACGATAACAAAAGAATTGAGACCGTGAAAAATCGTAACGGTAAAACTATTGAAGTACGCAGGTTTGATGATAAAGGCCGCTTGAGATCAAGAAAAGTCACAACTGATCAATATAATATGAATATTGAATACGACAAAAAAGGTAACGAAGTATCGTTCAAAAAAGAAACAAAAGACAGCAACGGTAAGGTTATCAAAACAGAAACATCAAAAGACAAAGGCGACCACTCATTCGGTTATACAAATGCTGACGGTGATAATGTAAACGTTGTATTCAAAGACGGAGAAAAAGTTCAGACAACAACTTATAAAGGCAACTCTGATCTAATAATTTCTGAAAAACGATTCATAGATAATGGTACAGTTGAAACAATTTATCCTAATGGCAAACAACCTAATCAGTGGAACGAATCAACTATAATCTGGAAAGATAATAAAGGCAACATTTACAGACAAAGTGAACTTGCAGCTAACGGCGACATCTATAATAAACTAACTTATGATGATGGTACTATAATTGAATGTATTGACTCACGAAAAGGGTCGTATGCTAAAGTTACTAAAAACGGTGAAAATCCTATCAATTACAAGTACAATTTTGATAAGAAACTTTATGAAGCTATTGATGAAAATGGTAATGTAACTCACCGTGGAAAATTATATGACGGAACTTGGACTGAAGTTGATGAATATGGTGATGCGGTTAAAACCTATAAACATAAAGATTCACACAAAGTAAGAAATACTCTTGTTGGAACTACTGTTGCAGGCGGTATTGTTGTATACGGAGGTATGAGTACTTATGAAGCCTTGTCAACTCCTGATGCTGATCCGGCAGAAGAACCTGCTACAGAAGAACCTGCAGCAGAAGAACCTGCTACAGAAGAACCTGCTACAGAAGAACCTGCAGCAGAAGAACCTGCTACAGAAGAACCTGCTACAGAAGAACCTGCTACAGAAGAACCTGCTACAACACCAACCACTCCGACAGTTCCTGATGGTGGTTCTACACCAACGACACCGACCACTCCGACAGTTCCTGATGGTGGTTCTACTCCAACGACACCAACCACTCCGACAGTTCCTGATGGTGGTTCTACTCCAACGACACCAACCTCTCCGACAGTTCCGCAAGAAGACAAACTACCTATGGCCGGAGTAGTGCCGCCACAAGTTGCACCTGAGCATCCTGTTAAGCTGCAGCCTGTAACTCCACAACAGCAGGATGATAAACCTGAAGATACACCGAATAATGAACCAGAAGAAAAAACAACTATCAAAAACATTGTCGGAGGTATTGATCCGGTAACAGCTGAAAAACGTGAAATCCAAGCTCATGAAAGAATGCAAATTACAGAACATATTAACGAAGCTAAAAATATGGAAGATATCAAACTTATCCAAAATGAAATACGTTCGTTCAAAAAATTCCAAGGCAGAAAAAATCTTCGTAAAGCTCTTCGTGCAAAACGCAGATTGCTAAAAGCACAAGAAAGAGGCAGAAGCGAAAGAGTAATAGAACGCAGAGAAAACAAACTTGAAAAACGTATAGATAAAGTTGAAATAGATAATAAGAAATATTCTCTGAATAAACCTGAAAATAACAAGTTTAATCTAGAAGATAACTTCTTTGCTTAATAAATAAAACCGATAAATCAGTCAGCTTGGATGGCTGACTGATTTATCGTGAGAGCAAAAACTATTGTTGAGCAAGTATGTACAACCGACATATCCTGTTGAATACAGGAAATTTTAATATTAAGCAGCTACGCAGCTAAGATGACTGATTGCGAATATTACAATAATTTCTTTTAGCAGCTTAACTTCATAGCTACTTAGCTACTTTCTATTCACTATTCACTATTCACCCGCTTAATCACTGTCTTGGATTATTGGCGGTTCACAAGCTTTGCATTACGTTACGATTTTGCAAAAGCAAAATCTGCACTCCATCAGCTTGTTCACAAAGACGTGACTAGACCTCACTTCATTCGGTCGTCGCACTTGCCAAAATCCGCTAATCACTTGTCATCAATTCTTTGCTTTATCAAGAATTTTTGATTTACCCCAGGCAAAAGAGTTTCTGATTTCCTGACCGACTTTTTCTATCAAATGATTGTTATTAGCCTCTCTAAGGCGCGCAAAATTCTTCCCGCCTGATTGTATTTCACTCATAAATTCATCAGCATAGCTGCCGTTTTGAATATCTCTAAGGATATCTTTCATAACCTTTTTAACATCCGCTGTTATTAGTTTAGGCCCCCTTGTTAAATCTCCGTATTCGGCATTGTTTGAAATAGAATAATGCATTGCATCAATTCCGCCTTCGTAAATTAAATCTACAATCAGTTTCAATTCGTGACAAACTTCAAAATACGCCATATAAGGAGAATAACCTGCTTCTACAAGAGTATCAAAAGCTGTTTTAATAAGAGCTGTACAACCTCCGCAGAGTACGACCTGTTCGCCGAATAAATCTGTTTCAGTTTCTTCTCTGAATGTTGTTTCAATAATGCCTGCTCTTCCTGCTCCTATCGCTGCAGCATATGAAAGTGCAACCTCTTTTGCATCCCCTGTTACATCCTGTTCGACAGCGATTAATGAAGGTGTACCTTTACCTTGTGTATATTCGCTTCTTACAGTATGCCCCGGTGCTTTTGGTGCAACCATTATTACATTGACATCTGCCGGCGGAACAATTTTTTTGTAGTGGATATTAAACCCGTGAGCAAACATAAGATACTGACCTTTTCTAAGGTAAGGCTTGATTTCCCTCTCATAAACCTCTGCCTGCACCTCATCCGGGATAAGGATTTGAACTACATCAGCCTCTTTTACCGCATCAGGAATCGACATTGTCCTAAGACCGTAATCTCGAGCCTTAATATCGGATTTGCCGCCGAGTCTTAACCCAAGTACAACGTCACATCCGGAATCTTTTAAATTCATGGATTGTCCGTACCCCTGCGAACCAAAACCGATTATTGCAATTTTTTTTGATTTAATTAGATTTGTATCGATATCTTTGTCTAAATATATTTTTAAGTCTGACATAATTACTCCTTAATCTGTTGGGCTAAAAGTCAAAAACTAAACCCTTTCACAAGCCGCCGTCACCAGTCCCAGGAACAGAGGATGAGGTCTGTTTGGTCGTGATTTGAATTCCGGATGGAATTGAGCCGCAACAAACCAATCGTTTTGCGGGAGTTCCACCATTTCTGCAAGCATGCCGTCTGGTGACATCCCGGAAAATACAAGTCCGGCATCTGCGATACGGTCGATAAACTCGTTGTTCACTTCGTATCTGTGACGATGGCGTTCAGATATTTTGTTTGTTCCGTAAGCTTTTTCTGCTACCGAACCTTTTTTGATGATACAGTCATAAGCCCCTAATCTCATAGTGCCGCCGTATCCTTTAACGTTCTTTTGTTCTGTCATTAAGTCAATTACAGGATAAGTTGCTCCTTCATCAAACTCTTTTGAATTTGCATCTTTTAACCCTACAACATTTCTTGCGTACTCAATTACCGCACATTGCATACCAAGACAAATACCCAAGAAAGGAAGGTTATTTTCTCTTGCATATCTGATTGCATTAAGTTTGCCTTCGATACCGCGAACTCCAAAACCTCCCGGTACAACAAGTCCTTGAACATCTTTCATGAGTTTTTTGCATTCCGAATACTCATTGCAGTCTTCTGAATTAATCCATTTGATTTCAACTTTTGCATCGTTTTTGTAACCGGCATGTTTTAAAGATTCAACAACGGAAATATACGCATCTGAAAGTTTTGTGTATTTACCGGCAATAGCTATTTTAACAGTCTTTTTAGGGTTCTTTATTTTTTCAACAAGTTCTTCCCACTCTTTCAAATCCGCTTTTCTGTCAGGAGTTTGAAGCAGCTTCAAAACAACTTCCGCAAAATTTTGTTCTTCTAAAACTAAAGGTACTTCATAGATACTTTTCATATCACGGCATTCAATAACCGCTTCTTTAGGAACTGAACAGAAAAGAGCAAGTTTTTCTTTTTCTGTTTTCGGTATTGGTTTTGAAGTTCTGCAAACCAATACTTCCGGCTGGAGTCCGTAGCTTCTTAATACATTAACACTGTGTTGTGACGGTTTAGTTTTGAGCTCTCCGGAGGTTGGCAGGTAAGGAAGTAAAGTACAGTGAACGTTTATTGCATTCCCGTATCCTTGTTCTGTTTTGAACTGCCGAATCGCTTCAATAAATGGCAAACTTTCAATGTCACCTATTGTTCCGCCGATTTCAATAATCTGAAAATCAGTATTGAAGTGTTTTTGTGCTTTAATAATTCTTGATTTAATTTCGTTTGTAATATGCGGGATTGTTTGAACGGTTGCCCCGAGATAATCTCCCCGGCGTTCTTTTTTTATAACAGTCTGGTACACGCTACCGGAAGTTACATTACTTATCTGGCTGAAATTTGAGTCAATAAATCGTTCATAATGTCCAAGGTCAAGGTCGGTTTCCGCACCGTCATCAGTTACAAATACTTCTCCATGCTGGAACGGACTCATAGTTCCCGGATCAACGTTAATATACGGATCAAACTTCTGTATCGCAACAGTAAATCCTTTTGAACGCAAAAGACGCCCCAATGATGCACCGATAATACCTTTACCAAGTGAACTTACAACACCGCCTGTTATAAATATAAATTTTGTCATACCGTACACTCCCTACCTTTTATAAAAAAAAGAGGGAACGAGTCCCTCTGTTATCTCTCTTAATTAATCTTTGGAACTTTGAAGAAACCGTTCTCTTCAGAAGGTGCATTCTTCATTAGTTCGTTTCTCTCTTGTTCATACTTCACAACGTCATCTCTCATAACGTTGACAAAATCAATTGCGTGTGCCATAGGCTCAACCCCTGTTGTATCAACCTCATTCATCTGATCAACATACTTGAGCACATCACCCAACTGAGTTGTAAATTTGATTTTTTCTTCTTCTGTAAGTTCCAGTCTGGCTAACTTAGCCACGTGTTCTACATCTTCGATAGTTATCATGTCTTACTCCATGTGTATAGATAGATTGTACCATAAAAAATTTTTTTTCAACAGATTTTTTTTGTTAGTGAGTAGTGAGTAGTGATTAGAAAGTAGCTAAGCGGCTATGAAGTTAAGCGGCTAAGCGAAATTTTGTAATATTTGCAATCAGTTATCTAAGCTGCGTAGCTGCTTAATTCTCCAGGTCGGATTTACCAATCCGACACTAAATAATATGAGTCTGTTCTATAATCTTGGCTTATTAAAGCCAACCTACTATTCTGGCTATTGGTGGGCACGCTATTGCTGCTTGGTTGCTGCCGATAAACGTGTCTCCGTATTTTGCTTACGCAAAACACTACGCACTTTGGCAGCAATCCGCTTTGCCCACCCTACGGCTTTCTCCTCACTCCTCACTATTCACTGTTCACTCACTTAATCACTTAATCACTTGTTACCCCCCCCCTTGCAAATATAAATTCAGCCGGTACAATAAAATTAACCGAGATATAGTGCGGATTGGTATGCCTTATCCGGTATGAAACAAAAGGAGAAATAAAATGCCAAAGATGAAAACTCACAAATCTGCTGCAAAACGTTACAAAGTAACTGCATCAGGTAAAATTCAAAGAAGACATGCAGGTATCGGACACTTGCTTCAACACAAATCCGGTTCCAGAAAACGTAAGATTTTCGGTGATATTAATATCGCTGACAGTCAAGTTAAACTGGTATCTTATGAGTTACCATACAAGAAGTATTCAAGATAGGAGTGTTGAACAATGAGAGTAAAACGTGGAAATGTATGTCGCAACAGACACAAAAAAATATTAAAACTTGCTAAAGGTTTCAAAGGTGCAAGAAGCAGAATATTTAAAGTTGCTAACTGTGCCGTTATGAAAGCTTTAAAATATGCTTACAGAGACAGACGTGCTACAAAACGTAATATGCGCCGTTTGTGGATTGTAAGAATCAACGCAGCTGTTAGAGCTGAAGGTATGAGCTATTCAAGATTCGTTAACGCTTGTAAAAAAGCTAACATCATCGTTAACAGAAAAATGTTGGCTGACTTAGCAGTAAACGATAAAGAAGCATTCTCTTTAGTTGTTGAAAAAGCAAAAGCTGCTATTGCGTAAGTTTTATAAAAAAGCATAAAAAGGTTCGGTAATTATTTACCGGACCTTTTTTCTTTTTTTATCATGTTACGTTTAATTTCCGGTTTGACTAACCACGTTGAATTTCAAACTAAACACAATATATTTTTTCCTGTCAAACCATTCTGTTCATTAAGCATTTTTTTTATCATGTTACGTTTAATTTCCGGTTTGACTAACCACGTTGAATTTCAAACTAAACACAATATATTTTTCCCTGTCAAACCATTCTGTTCATTAAGCATTTTTTTTATCATGTTACGTTTAATTTCTGGTTTGACTTAGCACAAGTGTAATAGATTACAATCTGCATGCTGTGTATTTGCGGGCACGCTGTTGCTGCTCGGTTGCTGCCGATAAACGTGTCTCCGTATTTTGCTTACGCAAAATGCTACGCACTCTGGCAACAATCCGCTTTGCCACCCTACGGCTGCTTAATTCCTCAGCGGTCTTTCTCCTCACTCCTCACTCCTCACTATTAACTGTTTACTAAAACTCAAAACTATTGTATAATAAAGCCCTGAGGTATTAAATGAGTTTTTGGAAGAAATTTGAAGAATTCAGACGGCAGGTAAACAACGTAGAATCCAATATCTATACGTCTAAACGTGATTTTATGGAGGTTTACGAAAAAAACCTTAAACTGGAAGCAGAGATTGAAGAAAGAACTCAAGAACTTCAAATCGCAAACCAGAGACTGCTTACAGTACAGCATATATGGCAGATGATGAATTCGTCAGAGCCGCTGACAAATGTTCTGGATTCTATTGCAAGCAGCCTGCAAGGCGAACTCGGGTACTTATATAGTGCGATTATTCAGATTAAAGCCGATGATGAAGGTGAATACATTGATATAATCGCCGATTCCTCAGGTGATTTTGTCGAAAAACTTGCTTCAATCTTTTCTAAATCAATTTATGATTCCAGAATTCCGTATTCTCATACTCCGGAAAGAGATAAAGCCGTTGATGCTAACAAGATTTACCAAAGTCAAAATCTTGATGAATGTTTAGAAAATATGTTTCCGGAGATAGATAAAAATAAACGCTTAAAACTTATAAAAACAACAAACTGGAAATCATATATGGTTGTTCCGCTTTCTCAAAATAGCGAACACTGGGGATCGCTGATAGTGTTTTCGTCCAGACCGGAAATGACCGATTCTGAAATGACATTTCTTGATTTATTCTCTAAACAAATTGAACTTGCAATTACTATTGCAAATCTGTTCCAAACCGTTAAAGCTCAAGCAATTACGGATAGTTTGACGGGGCTTAATAACAGAAGATACTTTGAAGAGTTTTTGCAAAAAGAGTTTCTTCGTGCTCAACGTCAAAACCAGAAATTTACAATTGTCGGAATTGACCTCGACCATCTTAAACAAATAAATGATAAATACGGACACGCTTTTGGTGATGTGGCAATAAGAACTGTTGCAAGTGCTCTCAAATCAAATGCACGTTCAATTGATGTCGTTGCAAGAATGGGCGGTGAAGAGTTTAATATTCTGCTTCCGGGGGTAGATTCTCAAGGCGGTATGATTGCAGCAGAAAGAATCCGGAAGGCTATTGAATCAAGAAAAATCGATACAATAGGTAATGTTACGGCAAGTATCGGGGTTGCTACATATATGGAGCATTCCGATAACATTAACGACTTACTGGAATTAACCGACCAGGCAATGTATATGTCAAAAAAGAACGGAAGAAACAGAGTTACACTTGCAACTCCGCAGCCGCTTAAAGAATCCTGGCAAAATATTGCAGTCGATACGTTTGTCGATATTATTACGAAACACAGAATTCCGCTTGATGATAATATAGCAGCTCTATTGAATCAACGTTTAAGTGAACTTGGCGAAAACAATGATATGCTGTATTCCATCTCCGATACACTGTCAGAAATCTATAATCCTAATCACGCAGAAGGGCTTGCCAAAACTAAAACAATGGTTGCATCTCTTCTTGCAAAACGTTTTGATTTGTCAAAAGAAGATACTGACAGATTAAAAATAGCAGTTCTGTTATACGATATTGGGAATTTAATGCTACCGAAAGAGCTTTTACAAAAGCGTACACCGCTTACTGATGACGAAAAAAATGTTATCAAAACCCATCCGATGATTGCTGCAAAAGAAATTCTGCAGCCGATATCAAATGTTCAGGATATTATTCCGATTATTGAACATCACCATGAAAACTGGGATGGCAGCGGATACCCGGGGAATGTTGCAGGAAACAATATTCCGCTGGAATCTCAAATGGTATTAATTATAGATGCATATTTTGCCCTGATTCAGCCAAGACCTTACAGAAAAGCAATGTCTAAAGAAGCTGCTCTTGATATTATAAAAGAAGATTCAGACAAAAAATGGAGCAAAAGACTTGCTGACGAATTTATTACAATTATGCAAACAGAACAAGTGTAAAATATACCCCAATTAACCTACGATAAACGGGGTTTGTTTACTCTATATTTAGTCATAATATTATATTAGATTAATAATTCTTAAAACACACAGGAACAATATATGAAAATCGTCTCTAACTATATTTCTAGCGGCTGTTGCACTGCCGCTGTGGGAGCTTATCCGCAAAACAGTATAAATGTTATTGCAAAACTAATGAAAGAAATCAACCTCAATTCAATTCCCGTATTTGAAAGCCCGTGGAACAAAAAAATCATAGGTATTTTAAAATACGATGCAATAAAAGAATTGGTCAGCTAGTCTATTCTTTTTCTTATAACAGAATTAGAGCCCTGACAGGAAACAAAAAGCATATTGCCGCCAACATGTACGGCATAAGGTTTTGCTGCATTTGATATAAAAACTTCAGCTTTTCCGAATTTTGAGAGTTTAAGAACATTATTTGCATTATAGTTTGCAATATAGAGATTTCCTGCAGTATCGCTGGCAATAGATATCGGACCGCGCAGAATCGGATTTTTAAAATAAATTATACGCTTGTTATCCGGTGTAACTTTTATTATTGCATTATCGGTAAAACTTGCAATATAAACGTTGCCCTGTGCATCTGTAGTGATACCCGTCGGGCTTGTGACATTTAGATACCCGCCGCTATGTTCCGGTAGTTTTGATTTAGTTTTCCCCGGCGGCGGAACCTTTTGCAGCCCGTGTTTCATCATCAATTCTTTACCTTTAATATAATATTCGCTTGTAGGAGGAATCATTGCGATATACTGGCTCGCAACAGTTCTGTCACCTAATTTCACCGAAATTTGGGCTATTTTGTATGCCGCCTCGTCATCATCAGGTT
This sequence comes from Candidatus Gastranaerophilales bacterium, assembly GCA_944324855.1. Classification (GTDB taxonomy): domain Bacteria; phylum Cyanobacteriota; class Vampirovibrionia; order Gastranaerophilales; family Gastranaerophilaceae; genus UMGS1585. The sequence continues at coordinate 23,706 of CALUXY010000016.1, forward strand.
TTCTGGCAAGGATTTGCTTAAGTACATATATTGCCTCATCTCCTTGGTTTAGATATTCAAGAATCATTCCAAGGTTATAATAAGCATCAATGTAATCAGGGTAAAGCCGTATCGCTGTTCTGAAACAGGCTATCGCTTCTTCATACTTGCCAAGCTTATACATATCAAGCCCGTTGTTGTATTCAAGTTTGGCATCTATAGGAACAATTGCTTCTTTCTCTTTTGCAATAACAGGAGAAAGAAACAATAGTATTCCTAAAAATAATATCAGAATTTTTTTTATCATGTTACGACTAACTTCCGGTTTGACTTGATATGTTAAATCATAAACTAAACCGAATATATTTACCACCGTCAAACCATTCTGTTCATTACGCATTTTTTTAATCATGTTACGACTAACTTCCGGTTTGGCTTTACACAGGTGCAATAAATTGTACCTATGTATTGGATTTTGGTGGGCACGCTGTTGCTTTGCCCACCCCAGACTTAACAGCTTAGCTGCTTAGCTGCATTACATGCCCCTAGGCAAGCTCTCTTAAGAGTTTATCATTCTTTTGAGCGAATTTCTTGCCTCTGGAATTTATTGCCATTGCAAGAATTTCATTCAAGTTAATGGTTTGTAACTCTTTATAGTTGTCAGGAAGTCTTAATGACCAGTTTTCATCACCTGATGTGCCCGGTCTGTTGTAGACATCTTTAACATTAAAGAAGTCGGTAAAGAAAATCTGTATATTTTTTGCCTTGCTTGCAAACATTTCAGCGAGTTTAACTTTTTTCAAGAATTCAGCATCATTTGTCAAGCGGACAATGATATCATCCTTGTTGCCGTCAAAGTCAAAGAACATATCTTCTACAAGGTTTTTAGCATGTAAATACCCTTCGTGAGTATGAATCATGGAATCTGCCCACATTGCAATAGGTTCGTTATCATGAGTTCCGACCATTGCCCAGCAGTCTTTGTCAATATTTTTGCATCTGTACGGATGATCTTCTTTTTCAGGTTTTACAAACTGAGTCAGGCGCATTCCCTGAAGTTTATATTCTTTCATAACTGCAGCAACAGGATTGGTTAATGTTCCTAAATCTTCGCATACGATTGAATCTTTATCCTGACCGCATTCTTTTGCAGCTGCAATAACAATATCTTCAATTAGTTTGCCGTAGCGTTTAATTTGTTTTTTATTTAGTGTTTTAACACGTTTTTCTTTATCAGGTTCCAAAGTCATATCTAAATCATCCATAGTTGCAATAGCATACTTTGATAATTCAGGGTGTTCAGGAGAAGAATACAATCTGCCTGCGCCTTGTTCAACCATAGGTTTTTTACCTGCTTTGTATACCCAAGGGTCAATTAAACCTACTATGTGGTCAATTCTTACACCGCCAGGGTTTTCTTCAAACATTTTTTTGTAGAGGTTCTTCATTAATTTCCCGCCTTCGCCTAAAGAACCGTCTTCGTTATACATTTTTTCAGGATCCATAACAGGGAAACCCCATGCTTGACCGTCTTTTGAGAAATAGTCCGGAGGACAACCAAGCATCCAGCCTTCAAGGAATAACGATTGGTATGCCCAGCAGTCACGGTCAGAGAACGCAACTTGTCTATCTGCAATCATTTTTATATCATGCTTAAGAGCATATTTCTTTGTTTCTTCAATTTGTTTGTACAATACGAACTGGCAGAATTTGTAAAAATCAATTTCGTCCGCGTATTTTTCTTGCAATTCTGAAATACGCTTTTCGGAAATAGCTTTTTGTTCATGTGTTTTCGGGTTCAAAAGATTTTTGTCTAAATCTGATTTCCACAAAGGCCAGTAATCGTTGTTATGTTCAATTGACAAAGCTTCATACAATGAGTCGTTAAATAACCAGAAATCATTTTTTGCTTTATATTTTTCAAAATCTTTTTGGAACTTTTTAACGTTTTTAAAATTATTCCAAGCTTCTTTTAACGCTTCGTTTTGAGCTTTAAAGATATAAGAATAAGCTGTTTTATTCTTATCTTTGTTAGGGTTATTATCAACAACTTTGCGGTAAGTTTCTTCTGATAAAATATTTTCCCATTCTTTTGTTGTTAACTGTTTTAAATCAATAAAAAGCGGGTTCCCTGAGAATATTGTTCCGGTATACGGAGAAGAATCGCTGCTTTTTGTTTTACCTGCAGGCCCTAATTGAATTGCATCAAACAATCCGTCTGCATAATCTATAATTTCTCTTCCGGCGTTAGAATTTATTGTCCCGAATCCTGTATTTTCGCCTGCATCAGCCGGAAAACTGCTGCCGTGCATTATAAGAACAAAGTTTTCTTTGTCCAGTGCTTTTAGTGCTTTTCTGATAAGTTTTTTCTTCTTTTTGGATTCGTCACATTTACAGAACATATTTTCTAACTCCTTATTTAAAATTGAAAACAAATACTATATTAAACTTATCAAATATATAAATTTTTTTCAAGAGTTATATATTTAGTGAGTAGTGAATTGTGATTAGTGAGTAGACGTTAAAATCAAGAGGTGTAGGTTGGCTTATTATTGTCTAGTGGTAAATGAAAGGGGTAGATTTTATGGAGGGCACGCTGTTGCTGCTTGGTTGCTGCCGATAAACGTGTCTCCGTATTTTGCTTACGCAAAACACTACGCACTTTGGCAGCAATCCGCTTTGCCCACCCTACGTCTAAAAATTATTGTAATATTCGAAGCAACCGGTTATCTTAGCCGCATAGCTGCTTAACTACTCAGCCGCATTTCTACTCACTATTACCCGCTTAATCACCTAGTCACTTGTTAAACCACTTTACCCCCAGTTGGTTTTTTCTAAAAACAGGTTGATTGATTCTTTAAAATTCTCAGGGGTTCTAAGGCTGTTAAGCCCTACAACAGGCTCGTTTTGCTCTCTAAACAATTTGTTGTAAAAAGATAACCCGACATAAATAACAACTGCAGATGCTGCAACTCCTGCCATCGCCATAACAAACTTTAAAGCAATTTGTTTCTTGCTTACAGGTGTTTTGGTCGCTGCAGCAATATCTTTATTCAATTTTGCATTGTTATCTGCTAAGGCAGGAGATTGCAGCGGACATATAAGTGCCGCTGCAATTCCCGTACATATTAAAACTTGTTTAAGTTTATTCTTCATTCTCAGCTTTCTTTTTGGTTGTTTTACGAGATTTAGCTTTGCTTCCTCTATTAGGACGTCTGCCTTTTTTAGGAGTTTCAGCTACTTCTGTATTATCACTTATTTCTTCTGTTTTTTCAACAGCTTTTTCTTTTTTTGTTTTTACTTCCGCATCTTTTTCTATTACAGGCTCAATTTCAGCTTCCTGCGGAATAACAGTTGAAGAAAGCTCAGCATCGGCAGTTTCTTGTGCTACAGTTTCTTTTACTTTATTCTTATTAAACTTGGTATTTTTTCTGCCTTTTTTCTTTTTATTGTCAGCGACAGCCTGCATTTCTTCCTGCGCTGTAACAGATGGATTTGTAACCTCAACTGTTACTTCAACATTTTCTTCCAGGGTTTCTGTTTCGTCAGTTTTTGGTTTAGAATCGTTTCTGTTATTTTTGAATTTTTGTCCGCCGCCATTATTATTACCGGCTTTCTTGAATCCGCTCAACGGAAGTTTCATCTTAGCTGCTTTTGCTCTGTATTCACCGTCAGCAGTTGCAGATGCGTATTTGATATCTTCCATAATATATCCGTTACCTTGACAGTGAGGACATTTTTTTGCAAAAATTTCTGAAATTGCCTGCCCTTGACGGTGACGTGTTAATTCAACAAGTCCCAAATCAGATAACTGACCGACTTGAGGTTTTGCTTTATCCGGTTCAAGAGCCAGTTCAAGTTCTTCCATCATTGCAAGTTTGTCAACTCTTGATGTCATATCAATAAAGTCAACAATAACCATACCGCCAATGTTACGTAATCTTAATTGTCTTGCAATTTCATGAACGGCTTCAATATTTGTCTTTAATATTGTTTCATCCTGTGTTGCAGAACTTACAAATTTACCGCTGTTTACATCAATAACAGTCAAAGCTTCGGTTGTCTGGATATACAAATACCCGCCTGACGGCATATTAACTTTTGTCTGCAATGCAGCTTTAATTTCTTTATGGATGTCCATTGCTACAAGTAAAGGCTCTGTTCCTTTATACAATGTAACTTTGATATCTTTATTCATATGCCAGGTTTGAAGAAGATTTTGCAGTCTGTTCATTGCAAAAGCAGTATCTACAATGATTTCTTCGGTATTTTCAGTACAAGCTTCTCTTATAACTCTGTAGAGCAAATCCTGATCACGATATAAAAGTGCGGGTGCTGTAACTGTTTCTGCAGATGTTACAATACCGTTCCATTTTTCTAAAAGAATTTCCAAATCTTCCTGTATATCGGCTTCGGACTGACCTTCTGCTTCTGTTCTAATGATGACACCAACACCGACAGGTTTTAAAAGACTGACAATTGATTTTAGTCTTGCACGTTCTTTAACGGTTGAAATCTTACGGCTGACATTTATACCTGCCTCATTTGGCATAAGAACAAGAAAACGTCCAGGAAGACTGATTTCTGTTGTAACACGAGGTCCTTTGTGGCCTGTAGGTTCTTTTACAACCTGTACGACCAGTTTTTGTTTTGGAGCAAGTTTATCTTGCAGTGCACCTTTTTTCATAACGTCTTGAGCATGTAAAAAGCCCATTTTGTCTGATCCGACATTTACAAACGCCGCATCAATACTAGGTAAAACGTTTTCTACTTGTGCGAGGTAAACATCTCCTAATAAAATTTCGCCTCTGTTTACATAAAATTCTGAAACTCTGCCGTTTTCAATCAGGGCAGCAATGTTATCACGTTCTGCGATAACGATTTTTTGACTAGTAATTTCGTTTTTCATTAATTAAACCCTTTATAAAACTATAATTCGTGGAGTTCTTTGTCAAAAAAGCGGGTGCGGACAATGTTATAATTGAACGATTGACCAATCAAATTCATGAAGTCATCAATTCGGACAGTCGGAATTTCGCTGTTTTGACCGGTTCTCAATACTATGAATAAACAGTTATCCTCAAATTTATATGAACAAATTGACGGTTTTATGTTTATTGTTTTTTGCAAACCTTTTTTGTTTTTCTTTGAAATAATGATTTCTTCAAGAGAAAAAACTTTGTCTAAATTATACTTTAAATCTTCAATTTTGTAAAGTTCATTATCAATTGAAGAAACTTTATACTCTGCCCAGTAAACTGTAGTATCAATTGATTTATACGGCGGCGTAAGTTTTTTTACCTCAACAACCCGTGCAAGTTCGGGCAATACTTCAGTCAATTTCTTTGATAAAATATCCGGTGTTATATCTTCAAGTAAATCAATATCAACTAATTCACAATTACTTTCAATAAATAAAGGCAGGGCAACACCCATTGAAACTTTCATTGTCGGGTTAAACCCGTGTGAATACGCTATTTTTAAACCGGTTCTTGATAAAGCTTTTAAAAATGTATTCTGCCAGTCAAGGTGGGAGAAATACTTTAGTGTCCCGAGTTTTGTTATTTTGATACGATACTTATAAACTATTTCATTTTGGTGGGATGTATCGTAAGCAGGGTCAACATGCGGTTTTGCCTGCATTTTTAATGCTGCATCAGATGGTACATAAGGCGGAGCAAGAACTTTTCTTGTTTTTAAATTCGTACAAACCCCGCAGTTTACGCATTTATGTTCGCAAGTCGGCTGGATAGAAAATTCACATCCTTGTGCAAACGCTTTTTTGTATTCTTCAATAAGCCAGCTTTTATCTAATCCTGTATTTATAAAATCCCATGGCAGAGGTTCTGTCAGCGAATACTCTTTTTCTGCAAGCTTCGCCAAATCAATACCGCATTCTTTCGCCGTTTCCTGCCAGATGCGTTTATCAAAGTATTCTCCCCACGCATCAAGATAACAGCCTTTTTTGTAAAGAGCTTCAATATAATTGCATAAAGATAAATCTCCGCGGGTCAAAACAGCCTCAATCTGCGAAACAAATTTCTCATGATAATTTATTTTTACACCTTTTAAATGCGCAATTTTGTCTTTCAAGTATTTAATATGTTCTGTTACCTTATCAAGATTCATCTGAGGTGTCCACTGAAGCGGTGTAAAAGGTTTAGGTACAAATATTGACAAAGTACAGGTTAAATCAAAACCGTGTTTTAGCCCTTTTTCTTTTTTTATTAATTTCGCACGGTATTTTATTTTAGAGAGAAGTTCCGCCAATTCATCCATATCTTCCAATGTTTCGGTCGGAAGTCCGGCGATAAAATAAAATTTGATTCTTGACCAGCCGTTTTCATATAGAGTCAAAGCCGCATTTAGTATTTGCTCTTCCGATATATTTTTCTTGATAAGATTTCTAAGTCTTTGACTGCCTGCTTCAGGGGCAAGTGTCATAGTAGATTTTCTGACAGATTGAACAAGATTTGCAAGCTCAAGATTAAACCCGTCAATACGCTGGCTCGGAAGTGATACGGATATATTTTTTTCGTTAAAGTCAACAGACAACTCTTTTATAACTTCTTTGATATTTGAATAATCGTTTGATGACAAGGATAAAAGAGAATACTCATCGTATCCGGTATTTTTTACAAGTTCCTGCGTAATTTTTACAATTTCCTCTCCGGTTCTCTCTCTTATAGGAAGAGTTACATGGCCCGGCTGACAAAAACGGCACATTCTGCCGCATCCGCGTCTTATCTCAACGACTGCTCTATCCTGAACAGAACTGGAATAAGGTATAGGATAAGATTTCGGAGCTTTTTCGTAGTTTAAATCGACAATTCTTTTATTTACTTTCCCGTTGTATCCTTTTGCCCAAACACCTTCCAATTTCGATATCGCTTTTATTCTTTCGGCTCTCGGCTGCCCTTTGGTTGACTTCAAGGTATCACAGATTTCCAGTATAACGTCTTCTCCGTCCCCTATTACAAAGAAATCTATAAAATCAGAAACAGGAAGCGGGTTATAAGAACAAGGGCCGCCTGCAAATATAATAGGGTCGTCTTCGTTTCGATACTCGTTTCTGTAAGGAATCTGCGCCATCTCAAGCATCTTAAGAATCGTCGGATAGGACATCTCATACTGAATAGAAAATCCTATTGCATCAAAATCCTTCAGCGGTTGTTTGGTTTCAAGTCCATATAGAGATGTAAACCTGTAATCCGGTTCCGGCGCATACACTCTATCTGCCATATAACCGGCATGTTTGTTCACAATCTCATACAAAACCCTGACACCCAGATTGCTTATCCCGATTTCATACTTATCAGGAAAAGCAAGAGCAATACGAACTTCTGCGGAATCAAAATCCTTGTTGTAAGACAAAAATTCTCCGCCTACATACTGGTATGGTTTTGTACAGTTAAAAAGATTTTCTCTTTGTTCTCTAAAAAAACAATTCATTTATGCCAAATCTTCCGGGAAATATTTATCAATTTCTATTATTGTCCCATTTAAAACATTGTTATCAAACGCTTTTATAAAATTAATCAAGTCTTCGTTTTTTATGTCGTAATTGTATAAACAAACTTCGTCATCCACTTTGCGCATAACTCTTACAATATAATGACATTTTTTTGCATAAGAATTGAGAGTCTGTTCATTAAACTTTTTGCCGTTTTCATCCCGTTTAATTTTTACATAATTATAGCCGGCGAAAAACTTGATTTTTTCCTCTGTTTCTACAGGTAAATCGTTGTTATGCCTGTTAAAAATATTAATGACCTTCTTATTGATATCGTCTTCTGCCATAATTCCAACTCTCTATATGAATATTAAACAATATAATAAGAGCATGTTCAAGTCATATATTTGGAGTATTAATCCTCAAAAATTATATACATATTTCAAATTTAATATATAATGATAAAAAATAGGAGATATGAAAGATGTTACCACTTATAACAGAAGAGCAGTCAACTTTAGCATTCTCAGAAATATTTAAGGATGTGCAAAATTGGCGTAAACAAATGATACATTACCTCAAAGACGAAAATCCTGAAATAAATACCGCAATATTAGAAGCAGCAAAAACAACAGACTTAGATCCTAAAGCTGTTGCGCTCGGGGCTTATATGACCTATAGGCTTCTTGAACTTGCATCTGATGACGATGAAGCTTTTGCTGTTGAAGATTAAATAATTCTTAAATTTCTTTGATGACATATAGCAATTGCAATTGCATCAACGGTGTCATCCAGTTTAGGAAGTGTATCTGTACTTAATGCAAGTTTTACCATGTTCTCAACCTCTTTTTTAGAGGCGCGGCCGTACCCTGTTAAAACCTGTTTAACTTCCATCGGGGTATATTCATATATTGGAATCATAAATTTTTGGAGTGCTGCAAGGATTACACCTCTTGCTTCCGCTACCGGAATAATCGTTTTTTGGTTTTTGAAAAAATAAAGTTTTTCTATAGATGCACAGTCAGGCTTGTATTCTTCAAGAATTGTTGATAAGTCATTAAAAATATCTAATAAACGCTCTTCGTCACGGCAATCCTTGCAGGTCTGAATTGATCCCGATGCAATTAATTGTATATTATCCTTCTCTACTTCAATTACCCCGTAACCGACTATTGCCATTCCGGGATCAATGCCTAAAATCTTCATAAATTAATTATAACACAGCTGTATGTTAAAAAATATACAAGTTTATGTCGGATTTCTATTTAAAAATCTTCAAATTTTATGAATTTCTAATAAGTGTAAACTCTACAATTCAATCATAGTGTTACTTATACACTATTTAGTTTTGTAAAGATATTGCTATTAAAGGGTTTTAGGGGTTGAAAAAGGTTGATATATACATTATAATTATAGTGTAAGGATACAAGGCATCAAATTTAAGTACTTGGCCTGAAGAGTGTTATGCCCCACACCACTCTCTAATAAAAAAGGTATCTGCGTTACTTTAAACACAAGGGTGACACATATGGATACCACGTTTGCACGACCGAATGTCGAAAAACTCCTGCTTCTGGGAGTCAATTTAGCTTTACTTTGCGGATTAATATCTGCCCAGAGTGTGTTTGTACTGGCGGACAATGTCAAAATAGTAAATGGCATAGCCGTGTCCCCGCTGGTAAATAATACACGGCTTGATGCCGCCGCTGATAAGATAATCCGGGAAGAGAATAAGTTAGTAGAGTTCAATCAACAGATACGCCGCAAGTATAGGTATGGAACCATTTATACAATTGAAGACGGCCTAAAACATATAAGAATGACGAAGTATTACAAAGGCAGACCTGTCAGATTAAATATAATTGAAGCAGATTTTAATATTAATCCTGAGTTGAAAATCGCACCGGTTATGGCCTCTGATAAACTTCAAAGAAAGGCGTCCATATCCTCCATGGCACGTAAAAGTAATTCTCTTGCGGCTGTAAACGGTGCTTTCTTTAAACCTCAAACAGGTTGTCCTTTAGGTACGCTTATGATTGACGGTAAGATGTATACCGGCCCGATACATAATCGTGTATCAATGGGATTTTTTGATGACGGATATGCAATGGACAGAATTCAATTTAATGCATATCTCAAAAAAGGTTTTGATAAAATTCAGGTTGATAATATGAACCAGCCAAGAATGCTGTCAACTGCAGTTATTGCGTATACTCCGGATTGGGGAACTTATTCTACGATAACTCCTAAGTACGGAACGCAGATTGTTGTTGCAGATAACAAAGTTATTGCCATAACCGTTTCCAGGAGTCAAATTCCTGAAAACGGTTATGTGCTTGTTGGACCAAAAAGCAAACTCGGAGTTCTCAAAGTTGGTGATAGAGTTAATTTGAATGTAAGTACATCACCTGAATGGGATAATGTTAAGCATATAATTAGCGGCGGCCCGTACCTTGTTAAGGACGGAGAAGTATTCGTTGATATGACCGCACAAAAACTCGGATGTATCGGCGGTAGAAATCCGAGAACGGCGATTGGATATACAAAAGATAATCATATTATCCTGGTTACTGCAGACGGCCGTGAAGGCTCTTCTATCGGGCTTACACTTAACGAACTGGCTCACTTGATGCAATCTCTCGGCTGTGTCAATGCAATGAATCTTGACGGCGGTGGTTCAACAGTTATGTACGTAAAAGGTAATATCGTTAATAAGCCTCCGATTAAAGGCGGAATTGCTCTTTCAAACGCTATCGGAATATACAAATAGTTTGAAGTTGTTTAGCACATATAAAAGAGGTTGAATTTCAACCTCTTTCTTTTTATCATTTCTAATGACATTATCAAAAGTTCTATAATGTTGGCTACTTACTTTAGTCTACCATTTATTATTGTTGGGCAAGTATGCCCAACCGACCGCCCCTTTAAGTGGCTATGAAGTTAAGCAGCAAAGCGAAATTTTGTGATATTCGGAGTAACCAGTCATCTTAGCTGCGTAGCTGCTTAATTCCTCAGCTGTCTTTCTCTCACAATTAATTTGTTGGGGTAGAATGAACTGTCCCCCTAAAAACGTAATCAATCAGTAGGCAAGTTTTCGAATATAATAAAAAAAGGAGGATCAATGAGAA
>CALUXY010000017.1 GCA_944324855.1 Candidatus Gastranaerophilales bacterium
GATTTATACTTGATTCCGACGGCAGAAGTTCCTGTAACAAATATTTATGCAGGTGAAATTTTATCAGAAGATGATTTACCGAAATATATGACTGCCTACACTCCATGTTTTAGACGTGAAGCTGGTTCTGCAGGTAAAGATACAAGAGGATTAATCAGAGTTCACCAGTTTAATAAAGTTGAAATGGTGAAATTGTGTACACCTCAATCAAGCCCTGATGAGCATGAAAAATTGACACAGGATGGTGAAAGAATGCTGCAATTATTGGGCTTGCCGTATAGAAGGGTTGCTTTATGCACTTCTGATATCGGTTTTTCTGCAAACAAATGTTATGATTTAGAAGTGTGGATGCCATCTTATAATAATTACAAGGAAATTTCAAGCTGTTCAAACTACGGTGATTATCAAGCCAGACGTGCAAATATTAGATACAGAGATAAAGCTACAGGTAAAACACAGTTTGTTCATACGATAAACGGTTCAGGGTTAGCTGTTGGCAGAACTTTTGCCGCGATTTTAGAAAACTTCCAACAAGCAGATGGAACAGTTGTTATTCCTGAAGTTTTGAGAAAATATACAGGTTTTGATAAATTGTAATCAATTTTATTAATTATTTGAGCAAAAGTTTTACATTAAATAAATGTAAAACTTTTTGTTATATAGTTGCACAAAATAATAGCAATGTAATTTCAACCAAATAATTTACCCCTAATCAGCTTACAGAGGCAAGATAATTTGACTAATTATTCAATCTGTTTTCTTCTTGTTTTATATAGTTGCAATCGCTTTCAAGGCGTTTGTCTTCCATTGCATCAATTAGTTCTTGGATATCTTTAATTTGTCCGAGTTCAAATCCGACTTCTGCTAATAAAACGCAGTTATTGCACAGTCTGTAATTCCCGTATTGAATAGAACCTGCAAGGCATGCTTCTTCTCCACAGGCATCACATTGAAAAATTTCATTCTCTGAATCCGGATTATCGTCTATATCATCTTTTTTCATCTGTTCAACTACAAGCTGCATTTCTTTTACAACTTCTTCTTTTGATTTCATTTTTATTTCACCTCAACAAGTTCTTTCATTTCTTTAACAGCTTGCGGTAGTCCTACAAATACTGCTCTTGCAATAATACTGTGCCCGATGTTAAGTTCTACAAGATCCGGTATTTCATGCATTCTTTTAACATTTTCATAGTTTAAACCATGTCCCGCATTTACTTTTAAACCTAGTGTTTGGGCAAACGCTGCTGCACCTTTGAGTGCCTGGAAAGATTCTTCTTCTTTTTCACTGCCGAAGTCTTCCGAATATCTCCCTGTGTGCAACTCAATGAATGGAGCCCCGGCTTTATATGCTGCGGATACTTGTGATATATCAGGATCGATAAACATACTTACTTCAATTCCTCTTTCAACAAGCGGTTTTACAAATGCTGTTGCCCTATCTAATTGACCTGCAACATCAAGTCCGCCTTCTGTTGTAAGTTCCTGTCTTTTTTCAGGTACTATACAAACTGCATGCGGTCTTAAATGTAGTGCAATATCTTGCATTTCGTCAGTCATCGCCATCTCAAGGTTTAAACGAACTTTTGGTAATGCTCTTATTGCTTGAACGTCAGAATCTTTTATATGGCGGCGGTCTTCTCTTAAATGTGTAGTAATTGATGATGCTCCTAGATCCATGCAAATTCTGGCAGCTGTTAAGACATTAGGGTCAATTCCTCCTCTTGCATTTCTAAGTGTTGCAACGTGATCTATATTAACTCCTAATAGCATATTATTTTTCTCCTTTTTCATTCAAATGAAGTAATGCAGTATATGTCGGCAGGATTGTTATTTTGCTTTTATCAGGTGTTGTGCTGACAAATTTTACAGCTTTGTCAATATTCGGTATTACTTTTACGTTATCAATTCCTGCATATTTTAATCTTACAGCCATATCGTATGCTCTAATACCTGATGTAATTATTGTTTTCTTTGCATCTTTCAACAATTCAAAATCTGTATCCCATAACCAGGAAACATCTCTGCCGTCTGCGTAGTTGTCATTTATAATGATAAGTATATTTGAATCAAAATCTATTGTTTTTAATACTTCACTAGCGCCTGTCGGGTTTTTTATCAGCTGTATGATAGTTTTTCTTCCGTTAATTTCTTTAACTTCGCTTCTGCCAAATGCTGTTTTAAATGATGCAAGTGCTTTTTGGATATCTGTAATTCCTAATTCAAAAGAAACAGCTATTGCCGCAAGTGCGTTGTATGCATTGTATAAACCAATTAATGGGATTTTGAATGAATATTCTTTGTGCTCAATATTCATATTTATTATTGAGTAGTCATCGTATATTGTGACATCTGCGGAATATTTGCATTGCGGACGTTTGTAACCGCAGTCGCAATAATAATGACCTTGTTGTGCATAAAATCTTGTTTCGTATTTTAATGTCTTGCCGCACCAAGGACAGTTTAATGTTTCCATTGGGGCTTTTGACTCAATATTTTTATTATTATATGTAACACTGTTAAACCCGTAATATATTGGTTTTTTGTCACCAAGTGCTCTGAAATTCACAACCATCGGGTCATCTGCGTTTAGTATTAATTGAAGGTTTCTGTTTTTATCAATAGCATTTTGAATCTTTTTAGCAGTGGTGCTGAGTTCTCCATACCTGTCCAGTTGGTCACGGAATAAGTTTGTTACAACAAGATAGTCTGATTTTATATTGTCATAAAGTTTTGATAAATAAGCTTCATCAGATTCAAGAACTGCAAAATCATAACGTTTAAAAGGGGATACTCCTAATACGAAAGTATTTGCAATACCTGTCAGCATATTAGCGCCTTTTTCATTATGTAATACGGTATGTTTTGTATTTTCAATAATATGTGACAATATTCCGGATGTCGTTGTTTTGCCGTTTGTGCCTGTTACGGTTATACATTTTTTCATGTATTTTGATACTTCTTTCAAAAAATCCGGCTCAATTTTTAGTGTAATCAGTCCAATAAATGAAGTTCCGGATGATTTGCCGTGCATTTTTATCATTAGTGATAAAAACTTAGCCAATATTAATAACATATAAAATTTTATTCGTTTCATAAAATAGTACTCCAAGCGGATTTGCAATATTATCAAACTACATATATAATCATAATAGTACAAAAAAGTAATTAATAAAAATGTTTTTTTTAGTTCTAATAATATTCATAGCTCAATTAATATTACTTGCAATAGTGGTTTCAGCGCTATTGAATCTTGATATAAAGATATTGCTGTTGACAGATAAGCTTGAACTGCAAAATAAATGGTTAATATCAAAGCTTGCTTCTGTAGAAAAAGTTTGTTTTTCTACAAAGAAAATAATAAAGAAAAATAAAGATAAATTCTACAAAGCACAACGTTTATTTCTTATAGGGAGAGGCTTAGGAATTTTAGAATGGTTTTTACTTTTGTTTTTAAAGCCTCTGGGGAAAAAGTTCCTGCTCGGTTATAAACTTGCTAAAACAGCTTTTAAAGAGTTGTCAACGTAAAAAAATATGGTATAATTGTTGAGAGGTAATAAATAATGAGTGAAAACAAATCTTCAATAGGGTTCGGTCTTGGACTAATTGCCGGTGTAATAGGCGGTATTATTGCAGGTGTATTATATGCCCCTGAATCTGGTGATAAAGCTAGAAACAAATTAAAAGAAACAGTTTGCGATTTGGCGGAAAAACATTCCCCTGAAGTTAATCAAGCTAAAAAACGAGCTTTTGAATCAATTGATTTGTTCTGTTATAAACTTGAACGTCAATATAAAAAGTTTAATAATATGTTGAAATCAAAAAAAATGAGAAAAGCTAAAGAGCTTGAAGATACAGAGTACGATTTTAATTAAGAGGAGAATTTGTTATGGATAATGCAAGTCTGTATCAAGGGCTTACTTTTCTTGCATGGACAAGTGTAGTCTTTTTGATAGTTGTAGGTGTATTTATTGTTAAAGTTTTGTTTGATTTCTCAAGACTATTGACTTTAGTTAATCAGACGGCAGAATTAGTTAGAAAATCTGCGGAACCGATTCTTAATGATGTTACAGAATCTGTTAGTATTATTAATGGTTTAGTAAAAAGGACTGAATCTAATGTTAACCGGTTGAAAAATATTTCAGGCAAACTTGGAAAGTTTACTGTTGCAGTGATATCAAAATCTTCTGCTCTGGCAGGAGTTGTAGCAAAAGGTATTTTTAGTTTAATTAAAGCCGGTTTCAAAAAATAGGTAAAAAAGATTAGTTAAACTGATAATGAAACAAAGCTATGTTGTAATAAAATGAATTTGTAAAGGAGATATAAATATGTCAGTATCAAGATTTTTAGCAGGATTCGCAGTCGGTGCAGGCTTAGGTGCTATTGCGGGAATCCTTTTAGCTCCTCAATCAGGTGAAGAAACAAGGGAAATGCTTGGTTCTATGGCTAAAGATGTTGCAGAAAAAACAGATGAAACTGTGAAAGATATTCAAGAAAAAGCGGATCACATAGTTTCTGATATGCAGCAAAAAGGAGACGAGATTATTTCTAAGATTCAAGATTTAATCAACAAACAAAAAGAAGAAGTTATGGAGTAATCCATAACTTCTTTTTTAATATCTGATATTTAGCGGTTCGTTTTTTTCCGGAATATATTTTTGATAATTAGGGTATTTATCATGGAGTCTTGGCGGTAATGTGCGGAATGCTTTTTCAGGGCTGACTTTGTAGCGTGAGATATCTACATTTATACCATTTTCTGCAAGTTTATCTTTTAACAAATACGGGTACCATTCATAGCCTTTTAGTTTTCCTTTGTGAATATTGCTTATAATATCATTCATATATTTTTGTGAGTATTTAGGGATTCCCGGGTACATTTTTATAAATGCTCTGATAGGCAGATTCCCTCTTGCCTCATTTCTTGCTTTAGTTGTAAGCATAAAGTTGCCTTCGGAATTTTCTCCGCCTAAGGAGTCTGCATCAATATGTTCTATTGTTGCTACTGATTGATTAAGCAGTCGTTCCGCGATTTCTTTATTTGAACGATCTGCGTATTTTATTACAAATGCATTTGCACTGGTATTTGATGTCGGCAGTTTTCTTGCAATATTAATTATCTCTTTATATTCATCTTTATAATTTGGCAGGTATTTGTGTTTTAAATCAATAATTAAATCAACAGGAGTTTTGCCATCTTTCGCATGCTCTAATTGTTCGTTTTGAAATCTTTCCGTCGCTTCTGCTAATTCTGCTAATCCATAAAATTTATGTTTTGATAAGATTTCTTTTTCTGTTTTATCTAAAATTTCTTCACATTGATGTCTTATTAGTTTATTGATAAATGCTTTACGTTTAAAAGGATGTTTATCATCGTCTTTATAAATACGCTGGCGCCCTTCTTTTAATTCTGCTGCCACTTTTTTACGATTTTTGGGGGACATATTAGCACTTGCTTCTTCAATTTTATCAAGTACTTTCATTTGTTCGTTTCTTAATAGTCCCATACTAAAAGGTTTTTGCCTTTGTAATATTTCTGAAAAATTCGTAAATCTATCTTTTTTAGTTTCAATTTCAAATAATTTAAAAACGTTATGCTCTACAGGCAGCATTGAAGATTCATACTTTTTGAGATAAGCAACTTTGGCTCTTGTATTAGGTTGTTTGGCAAGCGTTTTTGAAATATTTTGCATTTGATCAAATGTCAGAATAGTTACTCCGCTGTATGGGTCAGTTATTCCTTCTAAGCCTTTTAAAAAACGACCGTTTGAAGTGTCATTACCGTTATTTCCGGTAAAATTAATACCGGTTGTAGAACAACGGGTAAATGTATCTGCAGGCTGTGTGAATAATACTGCAGTATTATTCCGTTGTTTGTTTTGATGCACAAACAACGGATTATTCTTATTAATAGCTATTGATTGAATTAAATTCATTTATCTACACACCAAATTATATTTATATAAAACGTTTTTTTATAGAAATTTGCTAGTTTATATTTGAATATTTACAATTTCAAATAATTTGTTAAGCGGATTATAATAGTTTTCCAGAAATAACTGTTTAAATATTTCAAATGTTTTTGGTGCAAGAGTCATTGTTTTATTTTTGTCCAGATATAGTCCTTCAATAAATCTTGCAAATAGCTCTGTCGGTTCATTATAATACTTATTTAGTTTTCTGATACGTCGTGTAACTGATGTTTGTTTTCTTTGACATGATTTTAGTTTTAAGTACGAAACAAACTCTTCCGGAATGTCAGGAAATTCTTTTTCTATATTTATAATAGAATATGTTTTATAACTGAACCAGTGCAGAACTTTTACTGCATCGTATTTCAATAAATGTTTAACATCTGAAAATCTTGAGTACTTTGTAAAAGGTTTAAATTCTTCCCCGCGTTTAAAATTTGGATATTTCTTCTTTATTATTTGTTCGTGGTAAGAAATTGTTTCTTTTATATTTTCTTTTTGAGTAAGTAATTTTTCAAGTTTTGAGTTTTCATCAACAAAATTTGTGACTTTTTGTAATTCCTCATATAAAAAATTTTCATTGGTATTAAATATAGGGAAAAAATCTTTGCATAACGGTTTCTTTTTATAAATAATATAATGGGAAAATTCGTGAATTAATGTTGGTATAATTCTTTCAGGACGAATATTTTTAGAAATATCAATTCTATTCAACCTGAAAAATCCCTGGTGTCCAAGTGCTTTGGTTGTTGTGTGTACTTCAAGACCAAGGGATTTAAAAAATATTATTATATCTTTGCTTAGTTCGTTTCGTGTACAATCCATTTCATATAATCTTCGCTGCAGTTGATAACCGGAACGGCTATAACTTCCGGTACACTGTATGGGTGAAGTTCGTTAATTAATGAGTTTATTCTTTCAAAATTGCTGCGTACTGTTTTAATTGTTAGAAGAATTTCTTTTTCCTTGCAATAATCTCCATCCCAGGAGAAGATTGATTCTACCCGGTCTGTCATACTGATACAAGCCGCAAGATGATGTTTGATAAGTGTATTTGCAATACTTTTTGCGGATTTTTTATCCGGCACAGTACAATAAATAAGTATGATATCCATTTCTATATAACTCCCCGTATCATAAGATATTTATCTCTCGTCTTATTATAACAGTATTACAAAGAAATGCAAATTCTTAACATTTAAAATATTTTATTAGGATTAAGTATGTTTTTAGGGTCAAATACGTATTTTATTTTTTTCATGTATTCTATTGCATTATTATCAACGGCCATTGAAAGATATTTTTTCTTTTCGGCACCGATACCATGCTCTGCAGATAAGGTTCCGCCAAGTCTTATTGTCAGTTCATAAATTTCTTCTTTGGCCTTTATATAGTTGCTATGTTCTTCTTCATTTTCTAGATTAAGTGCAATTTGCGGATGAACGTTTCCGTCGCCGACATGCCCTACAATACAGGTCGCAAGGCTGTATTTATTACAAATATTATTGATTCCGTTGATTAATTCCGGAAGTTTGGAACGTGGTACAATTACATCATCTGTTACGACATCCGGTCTTAATTTTGCAGCAGCAGCAAAAGAAGAACGTCTTGCAGTCCATATCTTTTCGTATTCTTCCTGAGTATTAGAGATTGTTATATCTGTAGCGTTTGATGAGGCAAGAACTTCTTTCAGTTTATCCCCGTCTTTTTGTACCGATTCATTTGTCCCGTCTATTTCAATAATTAGTGCTGCAGTTTTGTCTGTTTTCAAATTCGCAGGATAAAATTTTTCAACGGTTGTAATTGAGTTATTATCCATAAAATCAATTGTTGACGGGAATATTTTTGAGTCAATAATGTTGTTAACAGATAATGCGGCATCCTCAATGTTATCAAAATACGCAAGCATTACTCTAGAACTTTCAGGTTTTGGTATAAGCTTTAAAGTTGCTTCGACGACTATACCTAATGTCCCTTCGCTTCCGATAAACAGTTGTGTTAAAGGATATCCTGTTGCATTTTTAATTGTATTGCTGCCTGTAATCATAAGAGAACCATCAGCTAATACTACCTTTAAACCGAGAACATAATCTTTTGTTGTGCCGTATTTAAATGTTTTAGGACCGCCCGCTGATTGGGCTATTGCTCCGCCGATTGTTGATACACGTAAATTAGACGGATCAGGCGGGAAAAATAAACCTAATTTTTCAACTTGTTTTTGGAGTTCGCCTACAACAAGTCCCGGTTGTACAATTGCGGTCATATCTGTTTTATTGATACTTATAATTTTGTTCATTTTGGACAGATTCATTACAATTCCGCCAAAATCAGGAAGACAGGCTCCGATAAGATTTGTGCCTGCGCCTCTTGCAGTTACCGGTATATTATTCTGATTCGCAAATTTCAAAACTTTTTGAATATCTTCAATTGTTTCCGGAAAAATAACTGTATCAGGATTTTTGTCTGATACTCTCGTATTTGTTCCGTCTTGAGAATATACGTAACATTCTTCTAATGTCGATAGAATATTATCTTTCGGCAGAAATTTTTCTAATTCATCTATAATTTTATTCTTCGTCAACATAAGATGTCAGTCTTTCAATACTTTTATTTAATTTAGCAAGCTGTTTGTCAACACTTGTTATTTTCTTTGTTATTTGAGTATTATCGTTTGCTTCAACAAGGTCAGTTAATCGGTTTAGTTTGTCTTCCAGTAAATCGATTTTATCCTGTTGGGCATTGAAACGTTCTTCAATTGTATCAAATACAGAATAATCAAATTGTGCAGGTTTTTCAATGCTTCTTATCATTGCTTTAACATCTTCTATATCATCTATTTTTTCGATTTTATTTACAATAGATGTTAATGTTGAACCTGCATAATCAACCCACTCTGCAATTGATAGTAGTGATTGATTTACAACATTATTGTAGCTTGTATTTTCAATCAAGGATTTTTGGATAAGGGCTATTGACTGATTTACACGGCTAAAGTCGTAATTTTCCGCTAACGCTCTTGTTCTTTCGTCTAAATCATCTATAACTAATCTAAAACTATCTAAATTCTCTTTTAATAAGTTTGCAGAGTTTTCAGATGTTAAAAGCAGTTTATTTGTTCTTGTGCTTATGCTTATGATATCTTCTGTTATCTTGTTAACGCAAGTTCCGATTTCATTGATATCTGCCTGTGTTATTTGATTCTTGATGCTATCAACTACAAGTACAATATCATCAACTTTTTTGTTTAAGTCTTCTAATTCTTCATCAGATGATACTTCCTGTAACTCTTTCATTGCAATACGGAGTTTTGCAATATCAGTTTCTACATCCTGCAGGCTGTATGTATAATTTGCATTTGAATCACCTGATTGGATTGTTAAAAGATGTTTTTTTACTTCTTCAAATTCTTTTTGTAACTCATCGTTATCCGCTACTGTATCCAGTTTAGATTTTACTTCTTCAAAGCCTTTTTCAATTGAGTTATCGACAACCGAATCAAGTTTTGTATGGACTTTCTCAAAACCTTTTTCAATTGTGTTATCAACAACGGAATCAAGTTTTGAATGGACTTCTTCAAAACCTTTTTCAATTGTGTTATCAACAACGGAATCAAGTTTATCTTGTAGATTCTCAAATCCTTTTTCAAGTTCATAATTATCTGCAATATCATCTAACTTTTGATGAATATCATTAAATTCAGATGTTATATCAGATTTACTTGCAAGAGTACTAAGTATATCATTCTTATTATTTGCAATTTGATTTAGAACCTCAGTTTTTATATCAGAAATAACAGATTTTATGCCATTTGTGTTTTCTTGGATATAATCCATTATTTCTTCTTGTTCCACTTCAAAAGATATTTGGTCTAAAATCTTTACAGTTTGTGCCAGAATATCAGATTTTAATTGTGAAAGCTGAGCTGTAATAATTTCTTCATTTGAAACTTCTTCGATTTTATTGTTAAAGTGTTCCAATAATTTCGCAATATTTTGTTGAAGTATGTTGTTTATATCTTCCGAGTGCGGCAATTGACTGATTTCTTCCGAAGTACTTAAGACTTCAATACGTTCTTGCTGCTCTTGAATAATATTTTTGATATCGCTTACTTGGTCTTTAAGATTATTTTTGATTAAGTCATCAACATTTGTATCAATATTTTCAACTTTGTTTGATAATAGTTCAATATTTGCTATTATCATTTTGTCAGCGCTTTCTGAATTTTCTCTGGCAAATTCAAGTTTATCTATTTTATTATCAATAGATTCAAGTTTATTGATACATAAATCTACTTCATCTTTTGATGAATTCTCTTGGATTTTTTCGATTATTTGAACAGTGCTGTTACTTAAGTTATTTTCAATGATTGACAAAACAGCCTTGATTTCATCATTGCGTTCAAATAATTTGCCCAAATTATTAAATTCATTTTTAATTAATTCAATATTTGCGGCAGTTTCTTCACCCATTTCAACCTGCATATTGTTAATCTGATTAATTACGTGGGCAAATTTTTCTTGTATATCTGTTAGATTAGCTTTTGCAGTGCTTGTTATTTGTTCTGTATTTGAGTACAGAGTATTTGTTATTGCTGCAAGTTCATCTTGTACAATTGAAAGTTGTCTTGTTGTATCTTCATCAATATTTTTATCCAAATCTTTTATTGCATCAGATATTTTTTCCAGCATTGTGATTAAAGATTCTGTTTTCTCAATATCAGATGCTTTAATACTTTTTTCTATTTCATTCAGCTTAGCTTTTAAATCAGTTGATAAAGTATTATTGTTTGTATAATTTTGAGATACGGAATCAAGGATTGCCGTATTAACTGTTTCAAATTCGGATTTAATAACTCCTAAATATTCATCAAGTTTGTCTGATGAATCACTGTTGGTTATAAGTGCCTTAACCTCATCAAGATGATTCATCAAATCTGAAATTGAAGAATTTGTATCATTTAAACGGCTTGAAATATTATCAATACAAGAATTAAGATTATTATCTTGCAGATTAATTCTCTCATCAATAGTTTTATAAATATTATCAAATTGTTTAAGAAGTTCATTAATAATTATGTCGCATTTACTATTTGAATTTTCGATAACAAATTCTTTTAGTTCTTCTTGTGTATTTGTAATTTCTAATTTTAAATCATTTAGATTTTCGTCTGTTAGAGTTTTTAGTGATACTAAGTTTAAATCTCTTGTAATATTAACAAGTGAAGACTCTATATCATTGAATTTATCATCCCAGTCAGTTCTTGTAACAATTGAATTTCTGACTCGTTCAATATTTGAGATTAATTCGTTAAAACGATTATTTGAATCTTCTGCCAAAATATGCAGTTTATCATTTAATATTTCTTGCGAATGATTAATAAGGTCAATTGCCTCATCTTTCATTGTTTGCATTTTGTTTAAAGATTCACCAAGTCTTAAGTCTGAGTCTTCAGAAATGTTTTTAAGGTTTTCAATTGCATCCAAAATATTTTTGCAGGTTTCAGAATTTTGTGATTCTTGTTTTTCCGCAATTTGAGATAAATAATTTTCTATAGAATTAATTCTGGTTTGTATTAATTCACTTATAGACAAAGTATCGTTGCTTACCCCGGTATTTAAAGTTTGTATTGCAGATTTTAGTCCGTTCAATTCGGTTTCAACAGCTTGTGTTATATTACTGTCTGTTTCATTAATTGAAGTTAAGATATTGTTAACGGACTCAATTATATTTTGGAGTTTATTTGAATTTTCTCCGGCAATATCTTTTGTAGTATATATAATTGAATCAGTATTTTTAATTTTTTCTTTTAAGTCCGAAAGTCCGTCAGCAATAGCGTGAAGAGTTTCTTCATTTCTATTAATATTACTTTCTGAAACTTCTGTCAAACTGTTATTTATATTTTGAAGTATTATATTTATATCTTCCAGACTCTCTTTCGAGCTGTTGTTTAAACTATTTGTCAATTCCTGAATACTTTCTCTTAAATTAGAAAGTTTGTTTGATACGACTTGAATAGTTTCTTCTTTTTGATTAACATTACTTTCAGAAATTTCTATTAAAGTGCTGTTTATATTTTGTAATTTAAGATTAACATCTTCAAGATTATTCTTTGAGTCGTCACTTAATGAATTTGCCAATTCCTGAATAGAATTTCTTATATCGTTGTATTTATAAGTAATATTATTTTGAATATCTTCATTATTACTTGAAAGAATATGATTTAAATTGTTAATTTTATCAAGGATACTGGTAATTTGCTCATTGTTAGAGTATTTTGTATCATCTATTTTTTGAATAATAGACTGTTCAACAGTATCAATTTTTTGCGGTACAGATGATAATTTTTCATCAATGCTGTTTATCGTGTTTTCAATAATGTTTCTGAAATCATTTTCAACATTAGTAATATGGTTAGAAACAGCATTTATGTTATTTATTATTTCAATTTTGTTTTCAGAAGCAGATTCTTTTACGGAAACTTCTAATGCTTCTAATTCATGTACCAGTCTGTCTACTGACGAAACAAATTTTGAAGCTTCATCTTTTAACGATGCACTTAGACCGCTGTTTGAAAATTCTATATCTGATTTAAAGTTATCCAGTATTTCATTGACTCTGTGTGTGATTTCGTTTGTTTTTTCTGTTTGTAATTCTTCTCTGTTATTAATTTCAGTTAAAATCTTTTGAACAGAATCGCTAATTTCATTAGAATTATTATTAAGATACCCTGTTATAGTGTCTTTGATACTATTTTGAACAATTGATAATTGGTCTTGTACCATTGATATATTTTCTGAAATATCCGATGATACTCTGGTTAAAATAGCATCACGTGTTGTATTGATATTTGTATGAATATCTTTAATATTTTCGGAGGTGTTGAAGTTAACAGCATTTGAACTCTGCTCAACTTTTTCTCCAACAGATTGTATTTCGTATTTTAACGATTCAATTTGTTCTTCTCTTGAGTTATTTGCCTGAATTTGATTTAGTATTTCATCAGATGTAAATCTGAATTTGTCTGTTACTTCTTCTATTTTTTGCTGAATTTCTGTTTGTGCATTTTGAACAGTTGATTCAAATGCATTTTTAATCTCTTGCGCGGTTTGTGAATTATCCAGTTTGGTTTCTAATGAAGTTATATTTTCTTTAACAAGATTGATTCCCTCAGAGATATTATTGGCAGAAGATTGAATCTTATCCAAAACTTCGTTTTTGGAGTTATTTATGTTCTGGTGTATATTGTTTGTGTTTTCTGCATTTCTGTCATTTTCTTCAATAAAATTGTTAACAATATCTCCGGTGATTGATTTTACTTCGTTTGATAAAGAATCAATTTTTTCAGAAATTCTTTCTGCATTTGAATGTATTGAAGAATTGAGTAAATCATTTTTATTTAAAAATTCTTCTTTTACAGTATATAAATTATCATTTATGGTATTGCTTGTATTTTCAATTGAATTTATTTTATCAGTTACGTTATTGTTTGATTCTGCAATTTTGTCCGAAAAATCATTGATTTTTGAAACTAAATCAGAATCATTGTTGATAAAATAATTTGCAAGTTTATCTGTAACTGTTTTTACATCTTTAGAAACGGTATCTAACTTCTCTTTTATTGAATCTGTATTTTGATTTAAGCTGTCAGATAAGTTTGAAACAGATTCTTTTACTTCTGCAGATGTTTCATAAAATCTGCCTTTCAAGTCTTCGTTTGTTCCGTTTAGTGCTGTAATTATTGCAGATTGAATATTGTACGCATTATTTGCAGCATTGTCTAGTTTTTCTATCCAGAAATCATTGTTTTCTGTTAAATTATGCGATACTTCCGACAAGATATTTTTCAAATCGGATGATATGCTATCGAGAAGATTTTTTAATTGTGTTGTATTTTCATCATCATGAGTCTTGTCGGTTATTTCTGCTCTTATACTGTTAATAGTATCTGTTAGAATATTTATTTTGTTATTTAATTCAGAATTTGAATTTCCAATATTTTCAGCCAAAGTGTCTGATAGTTGTTTTATTTCATTATCAATTTCACTTACTTTTTGGACAAGTACATGGTTATTATCATATAAGGTCGCAGACAGATTGTTTATAACAAATTTTATATCCGAATTAACAGCATCAATTCTATCCAAAGTTATATTGTGCAGTTCAGAACTTTCAACTTTTGATGCGATACTTTCAAGATAGCTGTTTGTTGTTTCAAATTTGTCCTGCAGCATTGCAACAAATTCGGATACCTTACCTGATGATTGGAATAGTAATGCAGGTAGCTCTGTATTTAAATCGTTGATTTTGTCGTATAACTGATTAATGGTGCTTTTTACGATATCAGAATCAGTGGCATACATATTTCTGAAATCATCAGAAACTCTATTCAAGTTATCGTACAATTTTGAAATGTTTGATAAAATCTCATCGGAATTATTCTCTCCTGCTTGAGGAATATTTGAAATTAATTCTTTCAATTGAGAATTTAAGTTCTCCAGTTTGTTGTCAAATCCTTCAGGAGATAATGTTGGTGTAGATTTTATCTCATTTGTTAAGTTTGAAACAATGTCCGATAAGTTATAAATACTTGATGTAATCTTTTGAACATTATTTTCGGAAAGTCCGATAAGTTCTGCTTTTAGATTATCAGATGCACTGTGAAGTCCGTCAATACTAGAAGTAATTTCTCTTATCGTGTTTTCAGAATGCCCGATTATATCATTTTTTAAACTTTCAGAGGCGTTTGATAACCCGTCAATACTTTCGGTTATTCTCTGAACATTATTTTGCGAAATATCAATTAACTCTTGTTTCAAAGAACTGGATGTATTATATAATCCGTTAATGTTATTTGTTATTGCTTGGATGTGGTTATTTGCCTGATCAGATAATTCTGTTTTTAACCTGTCAGATGCACTTATTATTTCATTTGATAAATCAGATTTTACACTCTGTAAATTGTTTTCTGTAATTTCTGAAATGCTTGATTTTATTTGTTCTGTTGTATTCGATAAACTGTTATTAATATTATTGTTTATTTCGTTGAGATTATTTTCAGAAAGTCCGATAAGCTCAGTTTTTAATTGTTCTGACGAATCAGAAAGTCTATTGATGCTTGCATTTAAATTATGCACATTTTCATTTGAAAACTCTGATAGTTCATTTTTAAGGTTTTCTGAAACGTTAGATATATTATCAATACTTGATTTTATCTCTTGTAAGTTATTATTTGCATTTTCAATTAATTCTGATTTTAATTGTTCGGAAACGTGTGTCAGACCATCATATATAGATGATTTTATCTCTTGTTTGTTTGTATAAGCCTGTTCGGTAAGCTCTGATTTTAATTTTTCGGTTGAATTATTGATTTCATCCTGAACCGTAGATTTTATTTCTTGTTTTGTATTATATGTATGTTCAGCAAGTTCGTATTTGAATTTTTCGGAAGAATTGTTTAATTCTTCTTGTATAGAAGCTCTGATATCTCTTTTATTATTTGATGCTTGTTCTGCAAATTCGGATTTTAGTTGTTCAGTTGTTGCTGTAATTCTGTCGTTGATTGAATTTTTTATATCTTGAACATTGTTATCCGTGATATCAATAAAATCAGCTTTTAATTTATCGGAAATAGATGCTACATCACTTAATTTAATCAATAATTCCGATAATGTTTCTTTCGAACTTCCGGATATTGTATTATTGATATTTTCTAAATCTTGTTTTAATGCTGCAATTGAGTCATTGAATGCAGAAATCGTTTTTACATTGGTATTGTCAATTTTAAAGTTGATTCCGTTTATCAATTCCGAAAAATTATTTATATTTTCTAAGATTGCATTAGCATTATCTCTATCACTGGAACTAAATTCTTCCTTAAATACATCAATTTTAGATTTTAATTCATTTAATTGAGTATTAAAAGAATTTATAATAGCACTTGCTGATTGGCTGTTTTCTGTTGTGAATCTGTCTGATGCCGCTTTAATTGTTTCTTTAATTGATGATTCATTATGTTGTATCGAATCATTTATTTGTTTGATATTGTTGTTGAAATCTGCGAGATTTACAGCTGTTAAAATTCGTTTGAGTTCGTTATTTGTTTCTAATAAATCTGTACAGATAATGTTGGTTTCATTCCCGATATCATTTACAACATCCAAAAGCTCTGATTTGAAAGTTTTAAAGTCAAAGTTTTCTGTTGAAGTTTTGACGACACCTTCCAAATAATCAAGCTGTGCCATTAATTGTTTACTTTTTTCATCGGTATTATCAATCAATACAGCTTTTACTTCATTGATTGCATTAATAGACGTTGTTATAACTTCCGCAAGATTGTTAATAGAATTTTTGTCAGCTGCAGATGCTAATGATGCTTGTATTTCATCATTTTTAGTAATTAAATTTAGCAGAAGTTCCTTTGATTCATTAAAATCACCGACCGTAACAAGTCTTTCTAATCCTTCAGTTAATTCTGTATTCTTTTTATCAATCATTGATATTGCAGAAAGAATAGTGTTTGATGTTGTGTGTATATCTTCAATTGTGTTTCCGTATCGGTCACTCATGTTACTTGCTGCAAGCTTGTCAAAACTTTCAGCTAATTCTTTAAAGTTATTGTTGATATTAAGGATTATACTTTCAAATCCGTTGTTGATTCTTGTAATATCAAATCTTAATGTTGAAATATTTTTAATGATATCGTTTTTATTTGTATCATCTGTTCTTAAAGATTCAAGTCTTAGCGTGATTTCTGTCAGGGCATCTTTTTGAGATACAACTTCTTTTGAAAAAACTGCAAGATTAGTTGCAATGACATCAAATAATTTCTTGATTTCAGTGGACTTAAGTGCTTCTTCATTATCTTTAACAAGGGTATTGATAGATGATTCTATTTCTGCAAACTTAGAAACAACAAAACCATGTCTTTCTTCAATATTACTTTTTACTTCTCCTATTAAAAGTTTGAGTAAGTCAGCATTTTCATCAAGATTGAGATTATCAATTTTGTTATTGATAGCTGTTAAAACTTTATCTACTCCCGAAAAACTAAGCACTCCCTGTGCTCTCATTGAATTAATTAAGTTCGTAATTTTTTCAAAATTAGTTTTTATATCTTCAAGATTATTGATTTCTGCCATTTCTATGTCCTATTTTGTATACAAATTCCCATAGAAATTTTATCATAAACATGCTTGAGATAAAAACTATATACTCTGTGAAATGTAGTCTAATTGTAATATTTCTTAATTAATTAATTTTTTGCGGATTACAGTTTCAATTTGTTTTGCGGATGTTCCGTCACCGTAAGGATTTTGTGCTTTTAATCTTGTTTGTGATTTATCTTTGGATAAAATTTGTTCACTGTATTCCAAAATTTTATCGTAGTCTGCTCCGACAAGTGTTGATACTCCGGCTTCGATACCTTCTTTTCTTTCTGTTTCATATCTCATAACAAGAGTTGGACAGCTGAATGAAGGTGCTTCTTCCTGAATTCCGCCGGAATCAGTCAGAATAAGTTTTGCATGTTTCATCAAATATACCAGATAAGGGTAATCCAGCGGCTGCAATAATTTAATATTATTTAAAACTCCGAGTCTTTCATGTATTTTATTTTTTACATTCGGGTTAGGATGTACCGGTATTACGAATGTATGGTCTGCGTATTTTGTTGCAAGATATGAGATTGCCTCAATAATTCTATCAATTCTTTCTCCGTGATTTTCACGTCTGTGGGCGGTAATCAATACCAGTTTGTCGTCAATTGTGATGTCTTTTTCTTCAAAGAATTTTTTCGACTGTTCAATAACATCATCTGATAAACAGAATAAGGCATCTATAACAGTATTTCCTACTATATGAATTTTATCTTCATCAATATTTTCTTTTAAAAGTGCTTTTTTATTTACTGCCGTCGGTGCAAAATGAATGTCCGCAACCCTGCTTGTCATCTGACGCATAACTTCTTCCGGAAACGGTTCATAGATATCATAAGAGCGTAATCCGGCTTCTACATGATAAACAGGAATTTTGTGATAAAAACTGATTAATGCTCCGCATAATACGGTCATTGTATCTCCCTGTACAATAGCTGCATCAATTTTATTTTGATTAAATACCTCATCAAGCGATGTTAATATTTTGGTTTGAACCCCTGCGAGCGACTGGTTCTCTCTCATGCAATCAAGATTTATATCTGCTTTCAGTCCGAAATATGCAAGAGTCTGGTTTGACAATTCTTTTTGCTGTTCTGTATTACAAATCAATACATTATAATCTTCCGGATATTTTTTAAGTTCTAATATTACCGGTGCAAGTTTAATTATTTCGGGTCTTGTTCCAAATATAAAAATAATCGTTTTCATAATTTGAATTATAAAACAAAAAAAAATGTGGTACAATTAGTATTATTAAAAAGAGGTGTTATTTTGTTAAATGATTTGTTTGTGATTTTTGGAAGTTTATTTGTATTATCGGTTCTGTTCGGTAATTTATTTATCTTCAGGTTAAATAATGAGATTTTAATTTCTAATTACATAACCGCAATAAGATGTTTTTTGTTTTTGTATTCTTTATTTGCATTCTTATTAATGTTCAGAGTCCCGCATCCTGCTTTTAAAATTTTAATGTTATTTTTTGCGGCATCTCCGTATTTGACTCTATTAGGTAAAGCTGCAAATTATTATGACCAAAAAATTTATTCTCTTATGCATATTGTTTTTGCCGTTATTAGTGTGATTTTTGTAATATGGTATTTGTAAAATGAAAACAGTTTTATTCTTAGATTTTGACGGGGTTTTGTATGATACATTAAAAGAAGCTTATGTTTTATGCAGACATGTCTGTCTAGACCGAGATGTATTTGAACCGATTGAACCGGAGATTTATTCTAAGTTTTATCGTTATAAGTTTCTGGTGTTTAATTCCTGGCAATATATGTACTTAATGAAGGTATTATCAGAATCCGAAGAATATTCTGATGAAAAGTTTATTGAAAGATATAATTATCTTATAACGCATAGGAATTTGGATGAAGAAGAAGTTTTTGAAAAAAAATATGCGGAGAGCAGGCATTATCTTATAGAGAACCATCCTGATTTTGTTGATTCTTTAGAAGAAAAATTTCCGTTTTATGATATGGTGAATTCTCTTGATAGAGATAAGTTTGATATATTGGTGGTTTCCAGAAAAAATTCTTTTGCAATAAAAAGGAAAGGTGTTGATTTTAAAATAATCGGAAAAGAAGAGCTCTCTAATGTTATAAATAAATCGGAATTTATAGAAAGATATATAAAAGATAATAATACGCAAAAAGCATTTTTTGTTGATGATAATTCTCATAATTTGATACCTTGTAGAAATATTCAAAACCTTACCTGTATACTTGCAGGTTGGGGGAATATTGCCATAGGTGAAAAAGGTATGACACAAGAAGAAGCTTTTAAAATAATTAATTCTTAATACTGATAAAAATTCATTACTACTGTTATTATAAAAAACATTACATTATTTAAGCAGTGCTTTCAATATAAATTCTACACCTACAATAGAGTTGAACTTTTGTCTGCATAATTCAGAACAGTAATCAGTAATTAATTTATATTTATCTGGTGTTTTTAGATAATAGTCAATACTTTGTTTTAAAGATTCAATGTTGTCATATACAGGAATTTTATTATTAAATAAATCTAACTCCCCTCGTTTGTCACTTATAATTAACTTTCCGCAAGCCAGAGTCTGCATTGTGCGATAATTAAGTGATGATATACCTTGTGAATTCATATTTATAACAATTTTTGACTTGTTAATAGCTTTTGCCATATCTTCTTCGTTATCAATGAAGCCTTTGTATATTTTCTCAATAATTGATTTATCCTTAGCTCTTTTCAACGCATCCAGATAATGACGTTCAATTGCATACCAGTGAAAATTGTATTTTTGTGCCAGTTCTTCCAGCATGTTTAACCGGTAATCCGTATCAAGACGCCCTGCAAACAAAACATCGCACTCAGGAGGCAATTGCAGGTTTTTATAAATATTGGTATTGACAAAATGTGGTAAATAAAATAAATTTTTAAAATTTTCTTGTTTTGTTAATTCTCTATCCCAATAAAATGTATAAATATCGTCTCTATCAAGTTCAGGTAAAAGTTCTTCCCAATAAGGCCCTGATGTTTTATTCCTAATTTCATCGGAAAAATATGCAACACATTTCATCGAAAGGTTGTAATCTTTTTTCAATTTTATAGGTGAAAAATCATATCCGACAATTAAATCATAATCGTCAAAAATAGGATAATCATCTTTCAATTCATCATATATACTAACTGAATGTCCTAGTATTCTGAACCCGTCCAATATGCTTGATGTTGTAAGTCTGCCGCCGATACTTACAGGTAATATTCCTAAAATTTTCATTATCCAAATATCTTTTCTTTTAATTTTAATGCTGTTTTTGTAGTTGCAAGTCCTGCAAGAGAAGATTCCTTAAGCATTGGAGACATCAGTTGTCCGGTCTGTCTTACGGCATCAATAACTTCATCTAAAGGAATCTTTGATTCAATACCTGCAAGTGCTAATTCAGATGCGGTTACTGCATGAATAGCTAGTATCGGATTCCTTTTAACACAGGGAACTTCGACTAAACCGCACACAGGATCGCATGTTAAGCCTAAAAGATTTTTCATTGCAAGCGCTACAGCGTTCAAAATTTGTGTGATATTTCCGCCTAACATCTGTGTCAAAGCTCCGGCACACATTGCAGCAGCTACTCCGCATTCTGCCTGACATCCTGCAACAGCTCCTGCAAGCTGTACTTTATTAGAAATGATTGCACCGATTGCTCCTGCTGTTATAAGGGCATCTATTTGAGTATCAATATCATAGTTATAATCTTCTGCAGCAGCAATCAAAACTGACGGAACAATGCCGCAGGAACCTGCAGTCGGGCAGGCAACAACTTTACCCATTCTTAAATTTTCTTCAATTGTTGCAAGCGAATAAGTAATAATCTTTTCAAATAATTTCCCGAATAATGCACGATGATGGGAATATCTGACCTGTAGTTTTTCACAGTCATCACCGCACCAGTTGCTGATAGCTTTTTCTGATGAAGTCATACCAATTTTTATGGTTGAATACATTGTATTAATATGTTCTTTGACTTTTTCTCGAATTGCTTCAACTGTTGTATCAGCCTCTGCAGCCTCAGATTCTTGAGACAACTCATATATTGTTTTGTTATTTTTTTTGCATAAATCGACCAGTTCGTCAAAAGTCATTATATTCATCAGTCTAATTTCCTAACTTTTGTGACAAAATACACGTCATCTATATTTTTAATATCTTCAATTATCTCATCCGATGGGTCTGCATCAAGGGCAAAATACATTGAAGCGGTTCCGCCTTTCTCATTCCTGTCACAGTGTAATGATGCAATATTTATATTTCTGTCCTGTATTAATTTGCTTGCTCTTGATATCATGCCCGGTTTATCCTTGTACATTAATAATACTGTATGATACTGTCCTGCAAGATTAACCGAAAAACCGTTAATTGATGTTATTCTGATTTCTCCTGCACCTATCGAATTCCCTGAAATCATCATATCATCATTAATCAAAATATCTACAGAGTTTGGATGGCGGCTTAAATCTTCAGCAAAATTGTATTTATAATCAATATCAGTTATGGAAAAGATATTTTTTGTTCTTACATCATCAACATAATATCCCATAATTCCGGCAAGTAAACCTTTATCAGTACCATGACCTTTTCCTGTTTGAGCGAATGAGTTATATAACGTAAATTCGACTTTTTTTATAGGATTATTATAGATATATCTTGCTAATAAGCCCAAACGAATTGCCCCTGCCGTATGAGAACTTGAGGGACCAATCATTATAGGAGATATAACGTCAAATAAACCTTTTCTTTTCATTATAACAACCTAATCGCTAGTATAATCCGTAACAATATCAGTTAGTCGCTGCTGCCAATTATGTGATTTTTCAAGATAAAAATCTGCCCCTTTTTCTAATGATTCGGATTTTAATTCTTTTTTCCCGGCAACAGACATTACACCAATAATCGGATTAGAATGTTTTTTACTTGCTATACGCTGCAGTTCGGCAAGAAGAATAAAACCTTCACGTTCTGTCGGGATTAATAAATCCATCAGTACAAAATCAAAATCTTTGTCTTCAAATAAAGACAATGCACCATAAACATCTTTTGTTGCAGTAACTTGAAATCCTAATCTTGACATTATCATCTGCACTTGATAAGTAATAACTCCGAGGTTATCAACAAGCAAAACATTATTAGATTTAGATATGGATAATGATTCTTCATCTTCTTGATCTAAAGCTGCAGCACTTGCGCCGCTTGAATCTGCAAGTATTGTTCTAAAACGTTCTTTGATATTTAATACCTGTTTTTTTAACGATACAATTGTTATAGTTTCAGGTACTTTATCTCCGGTTAAATCATAAAAACGTTTTAAAAAATCTTCGTCTAAATCTAAATTAATTATACGCATTAAGATTTCCTCATATTATTCATTAATCATTGTAAATATTATATCAAAAAATAGCAATTATTTTTTTTCTTCGCAATTTTAATTAATTATGCTATATAGGAGTTAAGTATGTTTAGTAAGGCTTTTTTAAAGTATATTATTGGTTACAAAGAAGAACATAAAGAAAAAGAAGAAGATATCAAAGAAATAGAATTCCGTCCTGTAAAGGTCAAAGAAGCTGCCAAGGTTGTTATTTCTTCAATTAAAGATTATCTGTAAACATTTTTTACATAATAATTGCTGTCACTTTTAAGGTGTTTTTTTAGATTAATTAGTTGTTCTGTTTTCACTTCATGTTTTAAAACCAATGCAACTTTTTCACGAATAGTGTATTCTTCAAGCTTTGCACACCTTGCCAGCGGTTCAATAAGGTCGTTTTCGTCTAATTTTTCAAAAAATACATTTACCCCCTCTAAACACCAGTAAAGTTTAAAGAGCTGTTTGTTTATCGTATATTTTTTATCCCGGAAATTAAAACTATCTAAAGTTTCCAGTGCATCATTTATAAACATAAGTATTTTATCGGTATAAGATTTTGCAAATTCAGAATTATCTTTCAAATAATTCAAACATTCAATGATTGTTCTGCAGATATTTGCATTGATATCAATTGTTGCATCCGCAAAAATTTCCGGATAATAATAGAATAATTTCTTATTTGTCTGAATAAGTTCAGATATCTTGAATGCGACAGCCTCTCTTATTTTTCCGTCACATCCCGTCAAATTATTCATTAATATATCTGCTTCATCTTGATTGTTAAGTTCTGATATTTCTAAGGCGGCAAATTGTTTTTCCGGCATGTTGCCGTTTTTTAAGAATTCAAATAACTCCTCATGCGAAAATCTTCCGGTACATAAACTGTATGCACGACCGAAATTTTTATCTAAGCTTTCTTCATAACCTGAGTTCAAATTATTTTATCCTTTCGACTATTCTTTGAGTATAACATAAGCGGGAATGATTTATCCCTGAAAAATGTGTTTAATGTATGATATAGTAGAGATATAATAATCTATAAATGGAGAATACGATGAAAGAATTAATAAAGTTTTTACAAGATATATTTATGATAAAAGAAACTGCTCCGCAAAGTGTCGGATTATCTCAATTCAGACGTGAAACAGCTGCTGTACCTGTTCAAAAAAGCGAGAAAAAACAAAATAAAGAAATAAAACTCTCTGACCTTATGAGAAGAAACTAGCGGCTTTTATTCCACAATACATAAATACACCCCCGGCCATAAAACTCAAAAACAGGTATAAATACGCTTTTATAATATTATTAGAAAAAAGTTCTGAAAATTCTGCAGAAAAAGTTGAAAAAGTCGTATATCCGCCTAAAAAACCGGATAATAAAAATTTATTACAACCGTATAATGCTGCAAATAATCCGAAAAGAAAGCAGCCTGAAATATTTACTATTAATGTTCCGTAAGGAAAATCTTTGCAATTTAAAATTAGCGAAACGATATATCTTAAAACAGCTCCGAAACCGCCGCCTAAAAATACCAGTATCATTCTTCTACCCTCCGGTTTTTAGATAAAAATTCTCCTAAGTATATTCCTGCGATACCGGATAATATTGTCATAATCAAGTATCCGGAGAATAAAAGATACATTTTATTTTGTATATAGGTAATCAATTCAAACATCAGCCCTGAAAATGTTGTTAGTCCTCCGCAAAAACCTGTTGTGAAGAAAATATTTTTAGTGCGTCCGTGAAAAAATCCCAGAAGAATGCAGCCGGTAAAATTCGCAATAAATGTTCCCGCAAAAAGTGCTGTAAAGTGGTTTGTGAGTTCAAACCTTAAAAGAGAGCCGATTGCTCCGCCTAAAAATACAAAAAATAAATTAAGCATGACAAAATATTATTACAAAAAAAGCATGTTTGCGATAATATTATCATGTTGTTGATTTTTTTGAATCAATTATTTGTATCACATAAGAGAGTTAACGAATAGTTCTATTGTAATATATTATGACAATAAAGGAGGTCAAATGGATCATATTCAACTTACGAAGGAAATTGAAGAAAAATGCTGTGTAGCTCGCGGTGTAAAAGGCTCACCGGCACCAATTCCTCAAGAAGGACAATGGACAAAATGTACTGAAATTAATCAAATTTCAGGTTTAACCCACGGTTGCGGATGCTGCGCTCCTCAACAAGGGACTTGTAAACTTACTTTAAACGTAAAAGACGGTGTTATACAAGAAGCTTTAGTTGAAACTTTAGGATGTTCCGGTATGACTCACTCTGCAGCTATGGCAGGGGAAATTTTACCTGGTAAAACTATCCTTGAAGCATTAAATACAGACCTTGTATGTGATGCTATTAACGTTGCAATGAGAGAGTTATTCTTACAGATTGTTTACGGTCGTACACAAACTGCTTTCTCTGAAAACGGTTTACCAATCGGAGCAGGTCTTGAAGATTTAGGTAAAGGGCTTCGTTCGCAAGTTGGTACTATCCACTCTACAAAACAAAAAGGTGTAAGATATTTAGAATTAGCTGAAGGTTATATCCTTGAACTTGGTTTAGACAAAAACGATGAAGTTATCGGTTACAAATTCGTAAATCTTGGTAAAGTTATGGATGCAATCAAAAAAGGTGTTGATGCTAAAGAAGCTTACGAAAAGAATATCGGTACTTACGGCAGATTTGCTGATGCTGTTAAGACTATTGATCCTCGTGAAGCATAGAGGTAAATAAAAATAAATTTTTATAAACAAGTTAGTAGAATTATTAGATATAAAGGGAAATAAAATGGCAAAATTTGAAGGACAAGATAGACGTGAAGCTACAATTGCTAAAGTTTTATCAGAATACGGATTCAAATCACTTGATGAAGCTAACGAACTTTGCTTATCAAAAGGAATCAATGTTGATGAAATCGTAAAAGGAATTCAACCTATCGCATTTGATAACGCTTCATGGGCTTATACATTAGGTTGCGCAATTGCAATTAAAAAAGGTATTACAAATGCTGCTGATGCTGCAGAAGCAATCGGTATCGGTTTACAAGCATTTGCAGTTCCCGGTTCAGTAGGTGACACAAGAAAAGTTGGTCTTGGTCACGGAAACTTAGGGGCTATGCTTTTAAGAGAAGAAACTAAATGTTTCTGTTTCTTAGCAGGTCACGAATCATTTGCTGCTGCTGAAGGTGCAATCGGTATTGCAAGAAATGCAAACAAAGTAAGAAAAGAACCTTTAAGAGTTATCTTAAACGGTTTAGGTAAAGATGCTGCTTACATCATCTCAAGAATTAACGGTTTCACTGCCGTTGAAACTGAATATGATTACAAAACCGGAGAATTAAAAGTTGTTAAAGAAACTCCATTCTCTGAAGGTGAAAGAGCAAAAGTAAAATGCTACGGTGCGGATGACGTATCTGAAGGTGTTGCAATTATGATTAAAGAAGGTGTTGATGTATCTATTACAGGTAACTCAACTAACCCTACAAGATTCCAGCATCCTGTTGCCGGTACTTACAAAAAATGGTGCTGGGAAAACGGTAGAAAATACTTCTCAGTAGCATCAGGCGGCGGTACAGGTAGAACACTTCACCCTGATAACGTTGCAGCAGGTCCTGCATCTTACGGTATGACTGATACAATGGGTAGAATGCATGGTGATGCTCAATTCGCAGGTTCTTCTTCTGTTCCTGCTCACGTTGAAATGATGGGCGTTATCGGTATGGGTAACAACCCTATGGTAGGTGCAACCGTTGCAGTTGCTGTTGCTGTAGAAAACGCAATGAAATAAACCATTTCATAGATTACAAGAAATAGGCTGCCCAATCGGCAGTCTATTTTTTTATGCAAGCATACAATGAGAACCTGCAAGCTGTCTTTGGAGTCTTAAACCCAGCAGCCCTTTCTTGGCTCCCATAAACAAACAAGAAAACATTAACATTGTTGTTGTTAATGCGGTTGCAAGAGTTATACGCTTAAGCGCAATCTCATCACATGCAGCTGCAGAATGAGGGATTGACTTAACAGTATGCATATTATTTTTAACTGAAGACCTTAAACCTAAAAACGGGCTATTAACCCTGCTATTCACAGAACTAACAAACATAATAAACACCTCGATTCAAGGAAACATAAAACCCTACACTCTCATTTTCGTACTTTTTTTTAATTTGTCAAGGGGGGAAATAAAATTTGTTGATAAAATAAAATTTTGACCATTTTCCCTATTTGTCTTTACCCCGTAGACAAATAATTTTTATGTTATAAAATAGTATTGTTAGTTTATGAGGACTTATAAAAATATGATGGATCAAATTGTTAAAGTAGTTTGGGATTTAAATGATAACTCTGAAAATCGTTATCAACTGGTATATGAGATTGCAGAACTTGCAAAAAAATTGGTAGACGAAACTCAAATGAAGAAAAACCGTGAAGATTTTGGTTTCGATGAATATACAGAATCTTCTTATAAAAAAGAAAATCCTGTAGAACATGCTATTATGGTTAAAGCTGCTGAAGCAGATGATGATAGACTTGTTGGCTAAAAAAGTTTTTGAATAATAGGGCAGTACATTTCTGCCCTATTTTCGTGTGTTTTGTTGTTAAGGAGCGGATTATGCAAAAAACTATTGATTTTATTAATAAGCAAATCAAAGATTTTAAACCGGAAATAGGTATTGTTCTTGGTTCCGGCTTGGGTGATTTAGCAGATGAGTTTTGCGAAATATCAATTCCTTATTCAAAAATTCCGGGATTTCCTGCTTCAACTGTTAAAGGGCATAAAGGTCAGTTGGTTTTTGCTGCTATAAACGGCAAAAAAGTAATGATGATGCAAGGTCGTTTTCATTATTACGAAGGTCATCCGATGGATGTTGTGACATATCCGATTAAAGTTATGAAAAAACTTGGGATAAAAACAGTCATTCTTACAAACGCAGCAGGCGGTGTAAACGTTTATTTTAAGCCTTCTGATTTAATGCTTATAACTGACCATATCAATTTTATGGGAAATAATCCTTTAATTGGTCCAAATGATGATAGTTTAGGATCAAGATTCCCTGATATGAGTGAAATTTATACAAAATCTCTAAGAGAGAAAGCAAGAAACTGTGCTAAAAAACTGGGTATTGATTTGCAGGAAGGTGTTTATATGGCGTTGACAGGGCCAACTTATGAAACACCTGCCGAAGTTAAAATGGTAAGATTGTTAGGTGCAGATGCTGTCGGAATGTCAACCGTTCCGGAAGCAATTGTTGCAAGTTATTGTAAAATGGATGTCTTAGGTTTAAGTTGTATTTGTAACTCGGCAGCCGGTATATCTACTGTCGGGCTTTCGCATGAAGAAGTTCTGCAAGCTGCTGATGCTGCAAAATCTAAGTTTAAGAGTTTAGTGTTAGAAGTTATAAAAGAAATATAGAGGAGAGTATTATGCTAAAAGGACCTTTTTTAGATAGAAATTGGATGGGGCAAAATCCTGATTACGAAGGTTCTGATATAGTAATGCTTGGAATGCCGTTTGACGGTACTGTTTCTTATCGTTCCGGCTCAAGGTTTGCTCCGGAGCAAATCAGGCTTGCAAGCTGGGGATTGGAAGAATATTCCCCTATATTTGATAAACACTTAGAAGATTGTAATTTCCATGATGCCGGCGATTTAGAGTTCCCTCTTGGTAATACAAGAAAAACTCTGGATCTAATAGAAGAAAATGTAAGACAAATTTATAAGGATGGAAAGCGTGTATTCGGGATTGGCGGAGAGCATCTTGTAACTTATCCTGAAATTTGTGCAGTATCTGAATTTTATAATGATTTGGCAATTATTCATTTTGATGCACATACCGATTTAAGAGAGGAATATATGGGTGAGGAACTTTCTCATTCTGCTGTTATAAGGCTTTCGACTAAAAAAGTAAAACCTGAAAATATTAAACAAATCGGTATCCGTTCTGGAATGAAAGAAGAATTTGAGTTTATGAAAAAACATAATACTCTTGCAAAAAATTATTCTGATTTAGATTCTCTGAAAAATAAACCGGTATTCGTAACTGTAGATTTAGATGTTCTTGATACATCAATCATGCCGGGAACCGGAACTCCGGAAGTCGGAGGGTTAGAATTTAATGAACTTATCGGGTGGTTCAAGTATTTAAAAGATTTTAATATTGTAGGAGCCGATGTTGTCGAACTTGCACCTGACTATGATACTTCCGGTGCATCAACAGCTGTTGCAACAAAAGTTATTCGTGAATTATTAATGATTATGTAAGGAGTTCTGATGGGAACTTTAAAAGATAGAGTTAGTTTTTTAAATGATGAATTGAACAAGCATAATTACAATTATTACGTTATGGATAATCCGACAATTAGTGATTATGAATATGATAAACTTTTTGCGGAACTGAAAGAAATTGAAACTAATCATCCGGAATTGGTAACTCCTGACAGCCCGACACATAGAGTCGGCTCTATAAGTACTAAATTTGAAGAATACAGACATGAGTATCGTTTATACAGTTTGGATAATACTTATAACGCCGAAGAACTTGAAAAATGGTATGAAAGAGTTACAAAAGAATGCGGCAAAGCTCCGGAACTTGTTTGCGAATTAAAAATTGACGGACTTGCAATTGCACTTTCTTATAAAAAAGGGATTTTTACAACAGGTGTTACACGCGGGAACGGTATCGTAGGAGAAAATATTACTCAGAACTTAAAAACCGTTAAGGCAATTCCGCTTAAACTGTTTGAACCTGTTGATATAGATGTCAGAGGTGAAATATATATGCCTGTATCCTCATTTAATAAACTAAATGAAGAAAGTTTGACCAAAGGAGAAAAAGTATTTGCTAATCCCCGAAACGCTGCTGCGGGGTCTTTACGTCAATTAGACAGTACAATTACGGCAAAACGCGATTTATCAATGTTTACGTATACCGTAATCCTTCCGAAGGATAACAATTCTATAAAAACACACTGGGATAGTATACAGTATATTAAAAAACTTGGATTTAAAACAAATCCTAACATAAGGCTTGTAAAAGATATTCAAGGGGCAATAGATTTTTGTAAAGAGTGGGATAAAAAGCGTTTTGATTTGGATTATGCTACTGATGGGGTTGTTATTAAAGT
The DNA here is from genome assembly GCA_944324855.1 of Candidatus Gastranaerophilales bacterium. Lineage (GTDB taxonomy): Bacteria > Cyanobacteriota > Vampirovibrionia > Gastranaerophilales > Gastranaerophilaceae > UMGS1585. The sequence continues at coordinate 29,651 of CALUXY010000017.1, forward strand.
AAATGATTTAAATTGCCAGAACGAATTAGGGTTTACTGCACGTGCACCTAAGTGGGCAACGGCATTTAAGTTCCCGCCTGAAGAAATATCAACAAAACTTCTTGATATCCATCTCGGGGTAGGTAAGACAGGTGCGATTACTCCTGTTGCTATTCTTGAACCTGTAAACCTTGCGGGAAGTGTAGTTTCACGTGCTAGTCTGCATAATTTTGATGAAATAAAACGTCTTGATGTAAGAATTGGCGATACCGTATTTATAAAAAAAGCTGCGGAGATTATTCCGAAAGTTGTAAAAGTTGTTGATTCGGAAGAACACTTTAAACTTCCGGTGTATGTACCGCCGGATACGTGTCCGGAATGCAATTCTCCTCTTGTGGAAAGAGAGGGCGAAGTTAATTTGTATTGTTCTAATCCTAATTGTTCTTCAATTGAAAAAGCAAAACTTGAATATTGGGTTTCCCGTGAAGCCATGGATATAGATACAATTGGTCCTTCAATTATAGAACAACTTTACGATAAAGATATGGTTTTAACTCCGGCCGATTTTTACAGGCTTAGTATGCAGGATTTTATGCAGCTTGATTTAGTAAAAGAAAAATCGGCGTATAATATGTATACAGCTATTCAAGAAAGTAAGACTCGTCCATTAACAAAATTCATAACGGCATTATCTATCCGGCATGTTGGAAAAGAAACGGCAGATTTATTAGTTGGTGAATTATCAACTCTTGATAATATAAGAAATGCATCTGCTGAAGAACTTGCTAAAATAGAAGGTATCGGAGATAAGATTGCCCAAAGTATTTATGAATTTTTCCATACGGAATCAAATATAAAGGTCGTGGATGAACTTTTGTCACTTGGAGTTTCTCCGCAAGAAGGCGGAAACAAGATTTCCGATAAGTTGTCCGGTATGACATTTGTATTAACAGGAACTTTACAAAACATGACAAGAGACGAAGCTGGTGCTAAAATAAAAATGTTAGGGGGTAAAACTTCCTCATCAGTTTCTAAGAAAACCTCCTATGTTGTAGCAGGTGAAAATCCGGGGTCAAAATTTGACAAAGCCTCCGCTTTAGGTGTTACAATATTGAATGAGGATGAGTTTAACGAATTAATAAAAATATAAGGAACGATATGAGAAAGAATTTTAGAGTAATACAAATAAATGGTTTTAGAGGGATACTTGTTGCTCTTGCAATTTTAGCATGCTTAATTGCCGGTTTTGTAGTTTTTCCGGGTTATGTAGCTATGGAACTATGGAATTTTGTATCAGTAAAAACGATGCTTGTTCCGCAGCTTGCTCTGATGCAAGGCGTTTTACTGTGGGGAATAATGGTTGTTTCTTATATGATTATTAAAAAACGCAGTGTAATAGTTTCTTTTAAACAGCCGACAGAGTTGTCTGAAGCTGAACTTGATGAAGTTATGGAACATATAAAAATGGAAACAACTGCACGTATGATGTCTGATGTTATTGCGAAATCCAGAATGGAAAAGAAACCTACAATATTAGATGTTCAATCGTCAGAAGTTGAATCAAAAGAAGAAGTAGGAACATCAAATAAAAATATTGACAATTAATTATGTCCTTAATACAATAGTTTTGTTGCCGGTATAGCTCAACGGTAGAGCAACGGTTTTGTAAACCGTAGGTTGTAGGTTCGATTCCTATTACCGGCTTTTTTAACACTTTGACAGTTTATAATATCCATAAGCCCTTGTGGCTCAGGGGTAGAGCACTCCCTTGGTAAGGGAGAGGTCACGAGTTCAAATCTCGTCAAGGGCATTTTTGAATTCGGGGGCAAATGGAATTGTTAGAGTAGATGACAACTAAATAAGGGTAGGTGCCCGAGTAAGCCCGGAGGCCCGGAACCTGAAAAAAATGATTAAGTATCATTTTTTGAAGTTAAGTAGGTAGTTAGTCCTGCCACTCGGAGCACATACATGACAATATCAAGCTATGCTTGATAATAAGAAATATAATTGACAACTAAATAAGGGTAGGTGCCCGAGTGGCTAAAGGGAGCAGACTGTAAATCTGCCGTCGCGAGACTACGGTGGTTCGAATCCACCCCTGCCCACCACTTACTAAAAGAGACCATTAGGTCTCTTTTTTTATTTGTTTCTAAGGTGGATGAGAACCACTACAAAGCGGAGCTTTGTTTGGTTCGAGCGTGAGTCGGCAGAGGGCGGAGGCTTGACGGCAAAATGATATAACCATAGCAGCCGTCAACCGTAGACCCGTTTAATGCCGACGAACAAGACAATCCACCCCTGCCCACCACTTTAAGAAGAACTCCGTAAGGGGTTCTTTTTTTTATAGCTTAAATTTATGTCATTTTATCAAAAATGAACATTTTTCTTACGTAATCGTTATATTAATGTACGGATATGGAGTTTTTATTATGAATGATAAAATAATGACTTTTGCTATGATGTTAGGTATTGTTTTACCTGTATGTGCTGCCGTTTATACTGCAAAATATAACCCGATTCCTGGATATTATTGGGGATATTATCCTATGAAGATATATAACCCCTATAATCCTTTCAACTATCGCAGATGGTAAAAGTATGTTATTATATGATAGAGGGTCTTAGATGAAAAATATTTTTCGTTTAGTTTTAATTCTGACAATTATTTCAATGCCGCTAGTTGCACTTGCAGAAAAGCCGGTTGCGTTGCCTTGTAAGAAACCTAAAAACTGGCATGGCAGTCTTGTTGTAAAAGATGAAACTTATGATTCTGATGCTGGTTTCGATTTTACCGGTAAAGGTAAACCCAAGTATTATGATCCTATGTATTACAACTATTATACTAATGAACCTATGTACGATTTGTTTTATAATTATCCGATTTTTTATATGCCTCCTTTAAAAGGAAGAGGGAAATAATGCTAATTTAACATCCCGTAATATTTGTCCGATGAACAGTTGCAAAAGATATATACATAATCTATAATATAAATGTAACGGTTACTATCACATAAGGGATATATGAGTATAGTTTTTATTCAAGGGATTGAATACGAATTATTGAGTAAGTCTAAAACGCTTGCTATACTTGTGTTTGCGAACGGGGGGGGGGGCATAAAAGCCTGATATCAGGGGTTTCACCCTTGAATCCATTAAACAGATTTCAATCCGGATTTATTTCTTTTACCTTTGTCGTCCTGAACGAATGTGAAGGACCGCATTGTCGAACATTACAGAATTTCTTAATCACTTGTCAAAAAAAGAGATTCTTCGCATCCGCTCAGAATGACGAAAAACCAGTCATGGCGAGCGATAGCGGCGCAATCTTTCATGTTTGTCATTGCTGTACATGTCAAATAATTAGTTACATTTTACTTAAGAATAAAAAGGAGTAACTAATACTGACATCAAGT
>CALUXY010000018.1 GCA_944324855.1 Candidatus Gastranaerophilales bacterium
TTTTGTTACTTGATGTCAGTATTAGTTACTCCTTTTTATTCTTAAGTAAAATGTAACTAATTATTTGACATGTACAATTGCGAGCGTTAGCGCGGCAATCTTTCATTCCAAAAGATTCCTTCGTCGGGGGTAAATATAATATAATTTTAATTTTTGTTTCCACATTTATCCCTCCTCGTAATGACGTCTACTCACTAATCACTATTCACTATTCACTCTCTTAATCACTTGTTATGCTATAATTATCTTACCGGAGAGAATTTAATAATGTATATACCGTATTACGAATTAGCACAAAAAATTTCTTTATTTTTCCCTAAAAATATTGGAAAGAAAATCGTTGATGCCGGATATGATTTCAAATTAAAACAAAATCTTGATTATATTTCTAAAAACCGTCAAAAAGTTTTTAAGAAATTAAAAGGAAGAACACATTTTAACGTTGCATTTTATGTATACGACGATACCAAATGGAAGTGTCAGAGTGTATACGATTTAATGGAAGAAAATGCATTATTTACTCCGTATATTTTTGTGACAAAAAATGCTGCTCCGGAAAATAATTGTAATTATCAAACCGATGATGATTTAGAAAAAGTGTATGATTTTTTTAAAACAAAGGATATGCGGGTTTTAAAGGCCTTTGATTGTTCAAATCAATCCTATATTCCGTTTGAGGACATGAAACCAAAGCCGGATATAATCATATACCAGCATCCGTGGTATGTTGAAACATCTCAGGGGCCTGTTGTTTGCTCTGAATTTGCATTAACATATTATGTTCCGTATTTTTTTTCTGATTCAGAGGAGCGTTTTGAGTGTGATTTAAGGTTTCACAGGTATATTTACAAATACTATATTCCGGATGATTTCTATAAAAATCTTTATTCACAATATATGCCTGACAAAGGGCAGAAACTTGTTACAACTGGTTATCCGTTTTTTGATTATTTTTATTTAAACAAAGAACATAATGAGGGGAAATACACTATATATGCCCCGCATTGGACTGTTTGCGGGAACAATATGAGGTATGGAACTTTTGATTGGAACGGGTGGAAAATATTGGAATACGCAGAAACTCATCCTGAATTAAACTGGGTATTCAAACCGCATCCATTGCTATACAAGTTTCTTTGTACATCGGGTTATATGAGTAAGGAAGAGGCAGACGAGTATTACAACCGCTGGAGAAAAGCCGGAATTTTGTATGACAAAGGCGATTATTTAGAATTGTTTCAACAATCAAGAATGTTAATAACAGATTGCGGCTCGTTTCTTATTGAATATTTTTTAACCGGAAAACCTTGTATTCATTTGCGTTCAGAAGACTTTAAAGGGAATAAACTTGTAAGAGAAATATGTAAGAATTATTATGAAACACAAACGGTTGAAGAGTTGGAAAAATATTTACATTTGCTTATAGACGAAAAGCAAGACCCTAAAGTGGAAGATAGAAAAAATGCGCTAAAAGAATTGTCGTTTGTAAATAACTATTGCGCTAAAAATATATTAGAGGATATAATAAAAGATATAGGGTAAATTATGCAACACAAGCTATTGATGGTCTTGGGACCTACGGAAATAGAAAAAGATATTCTGGAAGAAGCTTCAAAACCGCAGGAATATATGCGTACAGAAGATTATACTCAAAAATGGGTCAGAATTTTTGAGAATTTAAAATATGCATTTCAGACTCAAAATCCTGTTGTTGTATATGCTACATCAGGTACAGGGGCAATGGAAGCTGCTGTAACAAATTTTTTGTCTTCTAACGACAAAGTATTGTATATCAATGGCGGCTCATTTGGAAAAAGATGGGGAGATATTTGCAAAAAACATAATATAGTATCAATAGAGATTCCCGTAGAATTTGGTAAAAGCCCGCAAGTTGATATTGTAAAAAAATATTTGGAAGAAAATTCTGATGTAAAAGCTTTATTTGCGACTCTGAATGAAACATCATCCGGAGTATTGACTGATATAAAAGCTATTGGTGAAATACTAAAAGAATATCCGGATATATTATTTATTGTTGATTGCGTAAGCGGGCTGCTTGCTGACGAATTTTGTCAGGATGAATGGGGGGTTGATGTTGCCGTATCAGCTTCGCAAAAGGCATTTGCACTGCCTCCGGGGTTAGGATTTTTATCAGCAAGCAAGAAAGCCATGGAATATGCAAAGAAATCAAATTTAAGAACTTTTTATTTTGATATATTTGATTACGTAAATAATTCCCAAAGAGGACAGACTCCGTTTACACCTGCAGTCGGGCTGGTCAATCAATTGGATAAACGCTTAGAAAAGATAAGAAAAGAAGGACTTGAAAATTTCAGAGTAAGATATAAGAATAATACCGAAATTTTAAGAGATGGTTTAAATAAACTGGGATTCAATATTCTTGCCGAAAATCCTGCAAATTGTACAACTGCAGTATACACAAATGAAATAGATGCATATAAAATTGTACAATTGATGCGTGAAAAATATAGTATAGAAATAGCTCCATCCGGCGGCGAGTTAAAACATAAACTATTTAGAGTCGGAAATTTTGGAGATATACAAATTAAAGATATAAAATATTTTTTAAAGGTGTTAGGTAGTGTTTTGCAGGAGTTATAATGAATAGCCGTATTTATGAAGATAAAGTTAACATAAATAATAATGATACAAGAGCGTTTTGGATAGATAGAGGGAAACAGCCAATAAATCTTACATCTGTTTTATTAGGTGCGGATAAAGATACTCAAGCACAAGTAGAACGCAACATTAAAGAAAAAGAGATTTTAATTTCTTTAATAAAGAACAGAAAAAACTTAAAGGTCTTGGATGTTGGCTGCGGTATAGGTAGGTGGGTGGATAATCTGATTAATAATATGGATTCTTATGTCGGAATTGATTATTCTCAAGGATTTATAGAATATGCCAAAGAGAAATACAAAGCCCATTCTAATATCCAATTTTATGAAATGTCTTTATTAGATATTAGTGATGATTTATTATCAAAGAAATTTGATTTGATAATATGTACAGGTGTATTAATGTATGTTAATGATAATGATTTGTTAAAAATTCTTGTAAATATCAAGAAAATGTCCGGCGGGTATTTTTATATTCAAGAATCTATCAGTACAATGAATCAAAGACTTACATTGAACAATTTTCCCTCTGATGCATTAAATGCTGATTATAATGTAATATATAGAATGTCATCAGAATATGAAAAAATATTTAAAGATTTAAAATTTAATATAATAAGTACAAATTTACTTTTAGATGATAAAATTGGAGCAAGACAGGAAACTAATGCAAGATATTGGTTACTTATGTAAAGGAGTAAATACGAGGGGTAAATACGAGGTAAGGTAAATAGGGAGTAATTTATGATAGGAAATAAAACCGTAGTTTATACATCAGGAACTTTTGATATGCTTCATATCAATCATTTAAAAATGATTGAATATGCTCGTGCTCTCGGCGATATATTGATTGTTGGTGTTAATACAGATGAACTGGTGAATGAATACAAATCAGAACCTGTAATACCTTTTGAAGAACGTATTGCGCTTATGAAAGCAATCAAATATCCTGACATTGTAATTCCTCAGCATAGTCTTGACCATAGAGACAAAGTCAAAAAATTAAAGTTTGATATCTTCGTAGTTGGGGACGATTGGGCTGGAAAATATGATTATCTTGAAGATTTGGGAGTTACCGTTGTTTATTTCCCTTATGGCAGAAGCTGCAGTTCTACAAGCCTTAAGAAAAAGATTTATAATAATTACAAAAAGCTAATAGAAAAAACTGATAATCATTTACCGCAAGATATTGAGATGGAGAAAAAATAAATGTTTAAAGCTTTGAGGAAGTTTGTATATAATTTATTTCCATATAAAACTACAGGTACAAATAATAATATTTATATTGTTATGAATGGTCATAAAAAAAAATTAAAACGAAAATTAGACGGTTTAGATGTAATAATAAACGGTAAAAATATTTATTTAGAATTAGAATTACCTTTAAATTTTAAAAATACAACCATTCATTTGGAAGGTGAAAATGCTGTATTTATTATGAAACATTCTAATACTATAGTTAATAATGCAAGTTTTTATGTTGGAACTTGGGGAAGATGTTTTATAGATGAAAATATAAGATTAAATCAACCAAATTTTAAGGTCATTATTAATAATAATGAAAGTTTAAAACCGCATAAATTAGTAATAGGTAAGAATGCACAAATCGGACGAGATATATCTATAAGAACATCTGATGGACATGCATTATTCAATGAAGGAGAAACATTACCATACAATGAGCCGAAGGATGTATTAATTGGTGATAATGTTTGGATTGCACAAAGAGCCACTATCCTTAAAGGTAGTCAAATCCCTTCCAATTCTGTAATTGGTGCTTGTTCTCTTGTAAATAAAGCGTTTAATGAAAATGGAGTTGTAATAGCCGGGAATCCTGCAAAAATTATAAAGCGTAATATTCGTTGGAGCAGAGAGACATATGGATTCTTGAAGGATAAGCATAATAATGTTTATCGAAATGAACAAAGTATAAAAAACATGGTTGTCAAAAAGCTTAGACATAAGTTTTTAAAATTTATATTTCGCTTTTATTTTTAAGTCCGGAGCAATTTTAAAATTGTCCGGAAATTCCATATAGTTAGGATATTGAACTTTAATATAGCCATCCGGATTATTAGGAGCAAAAAACTCATAACCTTCAAAACATATTTTTCGTCTTGGGAAAATCATATCATGACTCATTGAACTTGTAGGGTTAACTATATAGCTGCCTAAGCTGTCAAAACCATAGTATATAAATTGACTTTTTTCTACAACATTAGAATTCGTTTTGATTTCATTATTAAGATAATTTATTATTTGAGGATATTTATTCAGTTTATTAATTTTATTAATAATTTTAGACATACAAGTTTTATGTTCTTTTAAAGTATAACTATCTTTATAATATTCATGAGGAAAAACGTCAATAACGACAGATTTACTCAACATAGAACCTTTATATATTTGAATATATTTTGGTCCTATAAAAAATATGATTTCATTATTGCTCTTTTTTAATGCTTTATTAATAATATCATTTTGATTATGCTTTGATAATGACATTTTTGAACAATCAATTTCTTTAAAATTTTTCTTTAAGATGTTTTTTAAATTTTCGTAATCCTTTCGCATCATCCCGACATCAAAATCATCATCCCAAGGGATGAAACCTTTATGTCTTACGGCGCCAATCAGGGTTCCTGATGTAATAAAATACTCAAGATTATTAGAGTCAAAAAAATCGCACATTGTTTTGCAAAAATCAACACATTCTAATTGACTTTTGCGTAAAAAATTATCCTTGCACGGTTGTATAGTTTTGATGTCAACAATATCTAATAATAAATCTAAATTTAATTTAAATTTTTTATATAAGTTTTTATAAATATCTTCTTCTTTTGTGAGAAAACGTCGCTTTAGTTTTTTTAATAAAACTTGTTTATCCTTGCTCATCTTATTAATTAAAGGATTAGTACGATAGCTAATATGGGAATTTAATATTATTTGTTTGGGCATTTTCATATAATCATTCCCATAATTAATTAATAAAAATTTTTCAGGATTGTTTGGTATGAAACATTTTATATTTTCAAAATTTATTTGTTTCAACGGATAAATATCATCTATATTATACCATTTTGTAAATGGCAAGTATGTAAAATCATAGTTATCAAAACCATAATATATCTTGTTAGAATGTTTTACTGTATTTTTTAATCGTTCATTTTTTAAATATTCATTAACTTGTTGGAAGTTATTTATTTCTTGTTTTTTATTTTTTATAAGTAAAATATATTTTTTTAAATCCTCATCAGTAAAATCATCTTGATAATAATCATAAGGATGTATATCAAGTGTTTTGAGTGATTCCATTGAATTCCCTTGTAAAATTTGAAGATGTGTTGGAAAGATGGCAAAAGCTATTTTATCCGGATTATTTTTTACATGTTCTTCTATAATTTTACTTCTGTTATTAGCATTGAAAAATATTTTATCAACAGATATTTCGTCATAATTGTCTTTTAGATATGTTTTAAGTTTTTCAAAATCATCTCTTAACATTCCAATATCGAAATCATCATCCCAGGGGATAAATCGTTTGTTGCGATATGCTCCTAATAAATTACCGCTTATTAAAAAATATGAAATACTTAAATCTTCAAACTTACTAAACCATTGTGATGCAAATTCTAAAAGTGTTAACTGATATTCTCTAATTTTTCCTTTTGCAGGTTTTAGTTGGGTTGGCTCTGCAATATCTTTTAAAAAATTATAAGTAATATATGCCTCTTTATAAAATTGTTTAAACTTGTCTCGCTTTGAAATAAATTTATTTTTAATTTTCTTTAATATTAGAGTTTTATCCATTTATCTACCCAGTAAAACTTTTATTGTAAAAAACAAAGTTGGCTCAATAATAGACTTGACAGGTTTTCCTTCATTGACAGTATTAATTAAAAGCTGATATTCTAAATAATCACATAAAGTAACATCATCATACAATGCAACAAGAATGATATCAAAATCAAACTCTTTTAATTCGTCAGGCGCAAGTGCGAGATATTTAGAAGGATTAGCTTCTTTTGATGTTTCAAATCTTTTATCACTGATTCCAACAATATTTAATTTTGATAAATCAAAATTATTCTGCAAAATTTGATAATATTCTCCGGCTCCATAAATAACAATTTTTTTATTTTTATATTTTCTGACTAACTTATTAATCTGCTTTTGAGCTTTCACTTCTTTGAAATAAGATAATATATCCAAAACGAACTTCTTTCTTTTTTTTTATTTATAACATATAATAAGTTTATACTATTTTTTTAAAATTTGCAATTTAGTATTTATTAAGGTTAGCTTAAAGGAGAGGAATGAATTTATTAAATTTTTTAAAAAGAAAAAACTTAAAAAAACGTTTATTTAATTTGGAAAAGAAGTTAAATAATAAATCTGTTATTATTTATGGCGCCGGAAAACTTTTCAGAACCATTGTAGAAAATTATGATCTGTCAGGTTTAAATATAATTGGGGTTTGTGATAAATCTTTTACAACGGCTGATGAAACAATGAAAATTTTAGGCTATTCTAAAATTGCATTACATAATTTAGGTTTATATGATTATGATTATATATTAGTTATGGCGCAAAATTTCATTCAAATAAAGAACGATTTATCATCAGAAGTTAACACTAAAAAATTAATTCCTATTATAAATTCTTTTGTTTGGTTTAATATTATAAAAAGTGCAAATTTAAATAAACGTTATATTACAATACTAGGAAAGACTTTTACAATTCCTGTTTTACCCTCTGAAAAAGTTTTAACATATTTGCAGAGAGTAAATCCAAAAAATAATAATAAATTATATTCCCCGCAAAATTTATATACTCATATGTCGAATATTGCTGCTGAAAGCAGCGCCAGATATGTTATGAAAAATATGTATACCCTGCCGGCTTTTGAAAATAGAATACAGTTATTGTCTTATGCTTTATCTCAAGTTGATGTTTCCGGGAAATATTTGGAATTCGGAGTTTATAAAGGTGCATCAATTAATCATATTGCAGAAATAAAACCAGATGAAACAATATATGGTTTTGATAGTTTTGAAGGTTTACCGGAGAGTTGGACTGCAAATCATCAAAAAGGGCATTTTAAACTACCAGCACTACCTAAAGTTAGAAAAAATGTTGAATTAATAAAGGGGTGGTTTGATGAAACTATACCTGCATTTATTGAAAAATATAATGATTTTAAAATCTCATTTTTACACTCTGACAGTGATTTATATTCTTCAACAAAAACAATGTTTGATTTATTAAAAAATCATGTTCAATCTGGTACAGTTATTGTTTTTGATGAGTATTTTAATTATCCTAATTGGGAAGAAGGAGAGTTTAAAGCTTTTCATGAATTTATAGATAATAATAATTTGAAATATAAATATCTTGGATTTGTTTATAATTCATCACAAGTTGCTGTCCAAATTATATAAGAAAATCTATAACATAATGATTATTATGTTATGAAACCAATAATATATAATAATATCACAATTTTTTATATTTTAAATTTACTAATTTTTCTTTAAATAAACCTACTGTTATCTTGCGCTATAACATAATAATCATTATGTTATGGAAGTTTTGTGAAAGTGTATAACATGCAAGAATTAATGAAATATCTCAAAGCAAGAAACTTTGAAAGCCGGTTAAAAAAATTAAATAAAAAATTATCAGGGAAAAAGGTTATTATATATGGCACCGGCAAATTATTTCAAGCAATTCAGGCAAACTATGATTTGTCTAAACTCAATATTATTGGTATCACTGATATAAAATATCTTCCGGAAGATGAAGGTAAAGAAGATTTTGGTTACAAAATTATTCCATATAATAAATTTAATCTATTAAACGTGGATTACATACTAATCGCAACGCAAAATTACTTTTCATTAGAAGATAAAATTAAGAAAATTTCTACAGCTAAAAACGTTCTACCTCTTGTAAAAGATTCTATTTTTTACAAATTTATATACAAACTAAAAAGGGTTCAATTTATAAATAAACGATTAAATTCAAAAACTAATACTTTTGTTTTGATAAAAACAAATGGTCAAAGAATCTACAATCCTAGAATAAAAAATTTAAAAATTAAATTTTTAGGACAAAATAATTTTGTAGAAATATATGAGCCGTTCTTTGCTCTTAAAAGTGTTTATATTCGTTGTGGTAATAACTGTCATATTTCGATAGGTCAAAATAATGAGTATTATCAAGCAAAATTATTAATGGGAGAAAATAATTCATTAAAAATAGGCTCAAATACTACAATTGAAGAAGCCAGCATTCTACAGAGAAATAGTTTTAATAATAATATTATTATTGGTTCTGACTGTCAAATAAGTTATGAAGTTATCATTAGATCGACAGATGGACATACTATTTATGATAAAAACAGCAAAGTTGTAAGGAACTATACAAAAGATGTTATAATCGGTGACCATGTCTGGATTGGAGCAAGAACCATGGTTTTAAAAGGTGCTCAAATCCCTTCTAATTGTATTGTTGGGGCATGTGCTCTTGTAAATAAAGAATTTACCGAAGAAAATACCGTTTTAGCCGGCATTCCTGCCAAAATAATTAAAAGAGATGTTAATTGGGACAGACGTGGTCCGCATGAATTTAAATAAAATTACCAAATAAACATGTATGTTGTAAAATATTATTAAATAGCGATAAGGTTTTACAATGATAAACGACATGACAAAGGGCGAACCTTTAAAACTGATATTCTGGTTTTCGGTTCCGCTTTTGATAGGTAATATATTTCAACAGTTATATAATATAGCCGATATTGTTATCGTAGGCAGGACTTTAGGTACAAACGCTCTTGCTGCGGTCGGAGCAATTTCTCCTATATTCTTTTTCCTAACATTCGTACTTGTCGGTATGACTAACGGTTTTGCGGTTGTTACAGGTCAGCGTTTCGGGGCTCAGGATGAAACCGGTGTAAGACGTTCCGTTACGATTTCAACCATTCTCAGCACAATATTTACACTTGCTTTCACCTTATCTCTTACATTCTTTATGGATAAATTTCTTTACTGGATGAATGTTCCGAAAGAAATATATAAAGATGCTTATTCTTATATTATGATTGTTGTTGCAGGGCTGCTTGTTGTTACATTATACAACCTTCTTGCAAGTGTAATACGAGCATTGGGGGATAGCAAAACACCTTTATATTTTCTGATATTTGCATCGATTCTAAATATATTCCTTGCCCTTTTATTCATTCTAAAATTCAATATGGGCGTTCCGGGTTCTGCAATTGCTGTTGTAATATCCCAGCTGGTTGCAGCACTCTTATGCGTTGTATACGTAAAATTAAAATTCCCGATTCTGCATTTGAAAAAATCCGACTGGAAATTTTCTTTAAATCAGGAAGATAAAAATTTTATTATGGAACACTTAAATGTCGGGCTTCCGATGGCATTGCAGTTTTCGATAATCGGAATCGGAATACTTGTTATACAAAGTGTCTGCAATAGTTTTGGTCCTGACATTATTGCAGCGATGACTGCCGCATTAAGAATAGAACAAATTGCGACAATGCCTATGATGTCTTTTGGTGTTGCAATTGCTGCTTATGTAGCACAAAACTATGGAGCAAACAAATTCGGCAGAATCCATGACGGAGTCAAAAAATCCTCAATAATCTGTCTTTTGATAAGTATTGGGATGGGAATAATTATGCATGCTTGGGGTTACGATTTAGTCGCAATATTTTTAGGATACGGAGAACACCATATTCTGGAGCTTGCAAAAAGTTACCTGATGATTAGTGCTCTGTTTTATTTCTTCCTCGGGCAGATTTTTATACACAGAAATGCTCTGCAGGGAATGAGTGAAGCAGTTATTCCACTGTGGGCAAGCATTGTTGAACTTGTTATGCGATGTGCTATCGCCATATTCTTTGCCGATAAATGGGGATACTACAGCGTATTTTATGCCGGCCCTGCTGCATGGGTTACGGGGGCTTCTATCGTCGGATTCGGATATTATATGAATCTGTTTAAAATTGCTAAAAAAGCGCAAAATACAGTACGTGAAAACAGAAAAGTAACCGTTTGATTTTATATGCTGAAACGGAATCCCATCTGGAGAGCAATACCCTGCCTGCCTCCGTTTCTAATCATTGCTTCTAAAAATCCGGTTAGTCTGTCTCCCCAGCGTTTTTGTATTCCGACACCGTATTGAACAAAAGGTTTAACCGATAAGTCCGGCAAAAAGACATCATCCGCCTGAAATCTGGCCTGGTCAATAATATTCCACACCATAGAAACTGCTATATACGGCTGCCAGAAATTCTTAAAATTCCCGATAAGTTTCAACTGCGGCTCTATATGAATTGCATGTAACGGTTCAGTATTAATACCGACATTTGAGGCTGTATGATAGTTGAATGTGTTTACAAAAGAATAAGACATCAAAAGACTCGGTTGAATAATAAGTTTTTTATTCGGAATCGTAAAATTGTATCCTGTTTTTTCTGCAACACCTGCCAACAGCATTCCAAATTCATCCCGTCCAAAATTACTTGATGCTTCACCCACATTTGCTCCAACATTAGCAGTCCAGGCAGAAAAGAATTTGCCTTTATAAAATACAGTGTCTGCACCTATCAGCCCGCCGTTATTATAAATTCCGATTCCGTCATAGGCTTGATGCGAACCGTTATAAGATGCGTATCCGCCATAAATATTGTACCAGCCGTTTTTTAACTCTCGTAATGAACTTTCACCGCCAAATATGCTGCCGTAACTGACATTTGAAACTTTAGGCCCGTTTTTTAACGGTACGGATTCAAATATTGAATACGGCTTAAACCATATTCCGTTTCGTTGTTCCGGCATGATGAGAGGGGATAAAGAAACAAGGTTATTTGAACTTGCACATCTGTTTTTTAATTCAAATGCAATTTTTTCATCAGGCGGCATAATCATAACCATATCAAGGTTTGAAAAAATATTTTTATAGGTGTCCAACAAGGTTAAATATCCGCCCAATTGTGCTGCAACTTCACCTGAAAGTATTGACGGATTAAACCCGCCTCTTGTAAAATCAAAATCACCATCTCCGGAATCATAACTTACACGGTAATTGTAAATAGGTGTTTGAAGTGTTGTCGGATTGTATTGAACATAATCTTTTAAAACCGTATCTGCAAAAGGAATTGATATATTTGGAGCTTTTGGAACTCCTTCAATTGCAAGGTTCGGGACAAACAGATTTCCGCCTGAATACGATGATGCTGAAATTGTATCCATTGTATTCGTATTCAGATTTACGTCAGGATAAATATTTGCAGTTCCTGATACGTTCAGGTTCCCGAAGTTTATATTATCAATTACGCCGTTTTGTGTATTAAAATTTACTCCGTTAGAAAAAGATGTGTTTTGAGCGTTGAAGTATGTTGTATCAGCCAGAAGATTAACCGTTCCGCCTTCAAAATTAAAATTTCCGGTATAGTTATTGTTTATACCGCCAAGATTCAGTATCCCCGAATCTTTTTTTGTTATTGTGCCAAGTCCGCTTATGCCGCTTAGAATACTTGTTGTACCGCCGGAATTAAATTCAATCTCTGCATTTTGTGCATTATAGATATCGTTTTTTTCTCCCGATTTATCAAAATTGTTTTGGAATGTGGAATTATCAATGTAGAGTTTGCCGCCGTTATATATTCCGCCGCCTTCTCCGATTTGGACATTACCTGAAACACGATTATTTTCTATTGTTGAATTACTTATTGTTGTAACACCGTCAATATTGTTGTAGATAGCACCTCCATTGGCATAAAAATCGGAATCTGCCGTGTTATTTGAGATTGTAGTATTATTTATGTTTAGAGCTGCATTGTTAAATATTGCACCGCCAAATGCATAGGAATAATCATCACCTCGTACGCTGCTATTATTTATGGACGAGTTATCAATATTCATATTTCCGATATTATAAATAGTACCGCCATAAATAAATGAACCGTCTTCTCCTTGTGCGTAGTTATTGTTAAACAGAGTATTTTTTATTTCTATATTCCCGCTGTTATAAATAGCTCCGCCATAAGGAATTGCAGAACCTGACGAATAATTATTATCAAATACGGAATTATTAATTGTCATTGTGGCAGTGTTACTCTGGTATCCGTTTGCCAATGCTCCGCCGTAAGAAGATGCCCCGTTAGTGTGGTTGCCGCTGAATAGGGTTGAATCGATATTTACTTCTCCGTCATTAAGGTTATATATTGCACCTGCAACGCCAAAATTAAGCCCTGCCGAATCTACAAAATTATCTATAAATGCGGAATTTGAAACATTTAATTCTCCTGCGTTATTGAAGATTGCTCCTGCAAAACTTGAAGCACTGTACCTTTGCCCCCTGCAATTCAACATCCTAATTGTATTGAACTGGGTATCTTGATTAAAAATAAAACCGCTGAACGAATTTCTGCCGTTTATTGAATAATTATTTCCTTCAAATGTCAAATCTAAATTCATAAAACTGTTATTAATTGACTCATCGGAAGTCAAATTATTTCTAATATTTAAAATATCGCCGCTTGAAGGATTTGAGTTTATTAATTCATCAAAACTATATATCTGTATATCATCCGCCCAAACAGGTGCAGTTAATAATGCAGCAATTAATATTATTTTCTTAAATAGCATAAAATTATAATATGAATTTAATCCGCAGAATCTATTAACTAATCGGGTAACATTATATTCCCCATATAATCTATTCAATAAAAAAAATAATTATTTAATACTCTTTATAAAAGGAGAGATAACATGACTAAAAAAGTTTTAATAATAACAACTAATTTTTCAGGCAGCGAAAACGATACAATGCAGGAAACAGGTGTTTGGCTTGAAGAATTTGCTGCACCGTATCTGGTATTTGAAGCAACCGGATATGAAATTACAACCGCAAGCCCTCTGGGCGGTCTATCTCCGGTAGATGAAAACAGCATGTCCTGTTCTAACCTGGAAGAATGGGATAAGTGTATAAAAATCCTGAGAAATACAACACCTTTATCAGAAATTAATTACAAAGAGTATGATGCATTATTTATCCCGGGCGGTCATGGCCCTATGTTTGATTTAGCAAATGATGTATTGGTTCAAGAGATTGTAGAATATTTTTATAACAACGATAAAATTATAAGTGCAGTATGTCATGGCCCTGCAGGCTTAGTCCTTGCAAAAGATAAAAACGGAAATTCTATACTCAAAGATAAAAAAGTAACCTGTTTTACTAACAAAGAAGAAAAAATCGTAAAACACGAAGAAGATGTACCATTCCTTCTTGAAACCAGAATACGCGAACTCGGGGCAAGGTTTGAAGATGCATCCCCATGGGCAGAACACGTGTGTGTTGATGAAAAACTTATTACCGGACAGAACCCGCAGTCTGCTCTTCTTCTTGCGGAAGAGGTTGTAAGATTTCTTTCGGAGAAGTAAATTTCAATTCAGACAAAATAACGGCTGATATCATAAGAACACAACCCAAAATTTCTCTCAAGGTCATTGTTTCATGAAGTATAATCGTTCCCCCGACAACTGCAAATACAGATTCCAAACAAAGAATCAATGATGCAATAACAGGTGCGGTGTATTTTTGTCCGAATATCTGCAGAGTATATGCAACCCCGCAGGTTAAAATTCCGGCATAAAGAATCGGAACTTTGCATGCGACAATTGATGACCAGGTTGGTGTTTCATATAAAAACATCAGCGGGATTGATAATAAGCCAACTACAAAAAATTGTACGCAAGAGGTTTTTACTGCATTAACTTTATCTGAAAAATAGTTTACAACAAGAATATGAACCCCGTAGAAAAATGCACCGACCAACAGCCAGATATCATAATGGCTGAATCCGCCTGTACTTTCTTTAAAACATAACAAATACAGCCCGATTACGGCTATGACAACACTGATTTTAACATTATTGGATAGTTTCTGCCCTAAAAACAGCATAGAAATCAACGGTACATAGATAATGTACAAAGCTGTAATAAACCCTGCTTTTCCGGCAGGAGAATAAAGCATACAGTACTGCTGAATACTCATTGCCGTAAACAGAGCCAATCCGCACAGGGTACCGGCTTTTGCAAGAGTAACCCGCTGTTCAAAACGTACTTCTTTTGTTCTGGTATCTTCCTGAATCAGTTTTACAATAGAAATTACAGGCAACAAGCTAAAGCCGCCGATTATACTTCTTACCGCATTAAACGTAAACGGACCTACATAATCCATGCCGGCTCTTTGTGCAACAAAAGAAAGCCCCCAGGTTAATGCAGTCAAAAATAATGCGATATTGGCCAGTATTTTCTTTTTCATAATTAATATTATATCTGAAAAATTTATTCAAACCAGCCGTCACAAATATTGCCGCAATATTTACACTTATTCCCGCTCAAATTGTTTTCAATTATTTTATACCCCGCTCTTTTGATAACTGCTCTGCCGCAGTTTGAACAGTAAGTCGCAGATGTTTCCAAATGCGGGATGTTTCCCGTATAAATATATTTAAGTCCTTTATTTTTTGCGATATTGTACCCTCGCATAAGAGTTTCTATTTGAGTCGGTTTTTTGTCCGTTTTTTTGTAGCTTGGATGAAACGCACTAAAATGTACCGGTATATCATCACCCAGATTTTCAAGAATCCATTCGCATTCTTTTTCTATTTCATCATTTGAAGAATTTTCTCCGTCTATCAATAATGTCGTTAATTCCAGCCAGCAATCGGTATAATTTTTGACATATTTGATAGTATCAAGAACAGGCGCTAATTCGGCAAGACAATTCTTTTTGTAAAATTTATCAGTAAATCCTTTTAAATCAATGTTCGCGGCATCCATGTAACTAAAAAGTTCTTTTGCCGGCTCAGGGTTTATGAATCCTGATGTAACCGCAATTGTTTTAATTCCATACTTTCTGCAGAGTTTTGCTGTATCTATTGCGTATTCAAAAAATGCAATCGGGTCATTATATGTAAACGCTATTGATTTACAGTTGTACTCTATAGCATACCTGACAATTTCTTCGGGGGGTACTTTAAAAAGCTGGTTATAGTTTGGTTTAACCTTTGTAATATGCCAATTCTGACAAAATTGACATCCCATGATACATCCGTTTGTGCCAAATGACAATACACGGCTTTGGGGATAAAAATGGTAGAGAGGTTTCTTTTCAACCGGATCAATTGCCATGCCGGTATTATATCCATAGGTTTCAAGAATCAAATTCCCGTCAATATTTTTTCTAACGGAACAAAAACCGCTCTGTCCTTGATTTAGGACGCAATACCTCGGACAAATCAAGCATTGAACTTTATTATTTTCTAACCTCTTTTGATATTTCATAAAATGTATTATAATGCTTATATGAGTAAAATAAAATCACCAGGTGTCGCAGGCATTTTTTATCCCGCAGGTGCCGGCGAATTAAACAAATATATTGAAGAATTTAAATATAATTCAAAAAACTACTATGAATACAAAAGTCGTGCGGTTATTGTCCCGCATGCCGGAATAAACTATTCCGGACGACTTGCTTATGATGGGTTAAAGCTTTTAAATCCGGAACTTCAAACACTTTTTATCTTTGCCCCTGCACATCATGTTCCCTTTCAAAACCTATGTATTGCATCATACAGCGAATGGGAAACTCCTTTCGGAAATTTAAAAGTTAATCAAAGAATTAATAAAGAACTAAATGATAGATTTTATGTCGGCTGCTACAATGAAGCTTTTGAGGATGAGCATTCAATTGAGATACAGCTGCCGTTTATAAAGTCACTTTTTGAAGATGTAAGTATTGTTCCGGTATTAGTTGGTAAATCTGATACAAATGCTATTCTAAAACTTATAAAACATTATTGGGATGACAAAAATATAGGTTTTGTGATTTCTTCTGACCTGAGTCACTTTTTGAAAGATAAAGATGCTCAAAAAATGGATTTAATGACTGCCGAAATGATAGAATCAGGAGATGTAACACAGTTTAATTATAAACAGGCATGCGGTTCGTTCGGAATATGTGCATTGACAGAATTTGCAGCGGAAAACAAATTCGCGCTTATCAGGAACGGATTAATGAATTCATCAGTTGTAACCGGTGATACTTCAAGGGTTGTAGGCTATGGAAGCTGGTTTTTATACGAAGGAACAACAAACGAATTCTTAAAAAAATATTATTCCGGAAAAATTCTTAGAATATGCAGAGAAGTTATTCTTGGAGAACTAAACAGAACTAATTACGGAAGTATGAGCCACCTGCACTTACCGCCGGTTTTTGATAAAAAAATTGCAAGCTTTGTAACACTTGAAAAAGAGCATCAATTACGCGGCTGTATAGGTTCTATACTTGCGCAAAGAACTTTAAAAGAGGATTTAATGGCAAATGCAAAAGCCGCAGCATTTAGAGATCCCCGGTTTAGACCGTTAGAACGAAGTGAATTTGAAAACTTATCTATTGCGGTATCTTTGCTTTCTCAGCCTGAAAGTATAAGTTTTGCTTCTGAAAAAGATTTATTGGAACAAATTGAACCGTTTAAAGACGGACTTATTATTAAAGATGATGTATATCAAGCAGTTTATCTGCCGTCTGTTTGGGAACAGTTACCGGATAAACAAGAGTTTTTAAAATCTTTGAAACGTAAAGCTGGATTGAGCGAAGATTATTTTTCAAACACTTTTGAAGCATATAAGTTCAGCAGTGAGTATATTAAATAGCAATCTGCGTACCAACTACGATTCTATGACTGTCAGGAGCGCTCTCATTTTGACAGAATACATAGTTTAGAATAAGTTTTAAAGCTTGACCTTTAAGGTAATAATTTATTCCTGCGGTATATTCTCGCCTGTTGTTACTGCTTATGGATTTATCCGGATCAAATTCATCATACCGCGCTAAAAGTTCTAATTTCTTTGTTAAGTGATATCCGCAGGTTACACACCAGCCTTGGCGTTTTTTGGAATTTAATCCGTCTCCGCCGTTTGAGCCGTCTGCATTTGCGTATTCCATTCTTGTCCAGAATTTTTTATATTCGTATCCTAAATAACCTGTCGAGACAACATAATCTGTTCCGTGATTTTCTCCGGCAACAATACCGCCTCCGATTCTCATTTTTCCCCAGCGCCCGTCGGTTAAGCCAAGAGGCTTGAAATTAACCATACCGTTAAATTCAACACCCGGGAAAAATTCAGAAAAATAGGTGTCAGAACTATATCCGCCTAAATCATAATCAACAAGCGCATAATTCCCTTTTAAGCGAATCCCGAATTTTCTTATATTTCCGAAATTCCTTGCAATCTGTGAACGATTTACAAAAGGTAACGTATAAGGAGATTGTGTAGCTTCAATACCGCCGCCGACACGTGAATTACCAAATAAAATAACGTTATTCTTAATACGGTGAGATTCAATATATACATCCTGCGGAAGCTGATGAAAGAATCCTCTGTTATGCTGCGGGGCGGGGTCAAACATTAACCTGAAATTTTCTTTCCCACTTTTAAATTGTCCGTCTATTATAACGTTAATAAGATTAACACTAAACTTATCATTCCCGCCGCCGTTTTCAGGGATAGTCGTTGCATTATTCATTTGAATAACCCCCCAGAGGTGAACATTATCAATCGGTCCGCGTTCAAAATGGTGAGTCATTGGTTCTTTCAACAAACATGCCGGTTCTTTAGTGTTTTCAATTTGCAGGTTATATACGTCATGTGCAGTTCTTGCAAGTTCATCATAAACATGTAAATGCTTATGAACTGTTTCAGGGTTAAAGTCCGGAGTATATATATTTACATGATGGTCTTCACTTGCTCCGGTTTGAAGTTTTATAGTGCCATCAGGATTATCCTTGTTAACCTGCGCTACAACATTCGGAATAAATCCGTTTGTGTTCAGTTTAATTTCATCAGCAGCAAAAGTTGTTGATGATGTTGTTAAATAAAAAATAAATCCAGCTAATAATAAAATCTTTTTCACGGCTAATGTTCTCAAATACATTAGGGGAGATATTTGTCTCCCCTAAAATTTTAATTATAGTTCTTTATGATCATCTCTTAAATATGCTGTCCAGAATAATAGAACAACAAAAACAATTGCACCTACAATATTACCTAAAGTTACCGGCAGCAGGTTATTTAATAAACAAGTTTTAACAGTCAAACCTGATAACTGTTCAGGAGTTAGTCCTGATGCAGCAACAATTGCAGGAGTGTGTTTTAAAAATAATCCGTTTGTTAAAAAGTACATATTTGCAATACTGTGTTCATAACCTGAAGCAACGAATGTCATAATAGGAAAGAATATCGCAAATATTTTACCGATAACGTGTCTTGATGATGATGCCATCCATATTGCAAGACAAACAAGCCAGTTACAAAGAATACCTCTTGTAAATGCTTCAACAAACGGTAATGTTGCCTTTGTATATGCAGTTGTTAACCCTAATACACCTAATGCTTCGTGTGAATTGTGAGAGCAGCCGGAGAAATATATTAACGTTGCAAGAATAATGGAACCGACAAAGTTGCCGACATAAACAATTGACCAGTTTCTTAATAATCTCCATACACTTATTCTTTTTTCTATGATGGCAAAAGTCATCATAACGTTACCGGTGAATAATTCAGCACCTGTCAATACAACCATCATAAGCCCTGTGGCAAAAGTCATAGCTCCGACAAGTTTTGCAATCCCCCAGCTTATAGCTTCTGTTCCGGTCATTACATTAAGTGATACCTGCGCCCCAAAAGCAATGAATGCACCTGCTGCAATAGCTAATACAAACAGTTTTGATTTTCTGTAACTTGCTTTCATAGGCATTACACTATCTGCCAATTCGTGTGCTACCCCGTTAGGAGTAATACAGTCTTTGGTATCCAAATTTTGTTCAGTCATCTTTTCTATCTCCTCTAACTATTTTTTATACGTAAACAATTAAATCCGAGTTATTTATAACTCGGTTATACTGGGCTATTACGCTCGGTACAATACTCTTTAATTGTCCTAAATAAAAAGAACCGCTAAACGGTCCGTTTGTAATTTTATATCGTCAATTTTTAATTGCAATACCAAAATAAATTTTTGTTAAAAATATCTCCTCTTGACAATCTTTTTTGTTAGTTTTAAAACAGATTTTGTAAAACTTTTTAGCCGAAATTATCATTTCAATTATGATATTAATTTTGACTGGAAAAATGTAATTCTGGACTTAATTTTGGATGGAAGATTTGAGTATGAGTATATTTTTTATTGGAATAATTACGCTTTTTTTGAGTGGACTTATAAGTATGCCGTTTAACCAAAAAATTAAAACAGCAGTACTGGCATGTATAACTTCTGTATCTGCCGTATTAACACTTATTCCTGCATTAAAAGTATTAATATCAGGTCAAGACTTGATGCAGGTTTTGAATTTTAATCAAATATTCGGAAACGTAAATTTCGTTATTGATCCGCTTTCAGCATTCTTTATTATTGTAATATCAGTAATGTCGCTTGCATCAGTAATTTATTCCAGAGGATATCTTAACCCTTATATTGAGCAGGGCAAAAATATCAATTCTCATTTAGTATTCCTGCCGATGTTAATTGCATCAATGCTTCTGGTTGTTACCTGCCAGAATGCTTTAATGTTTTTAATTTGCTGGGAAATTATGTCATTAAGTTCATTCTTCCTTGTTATTTTTGAAAACGAGAAAAAGGAAGTATTAAAAGCCGGGATTAAATATCTTGTATTTATGCATTTTTCAGTCTTGTTTATAATAATGGCATTTGCAATCCTGTCTATCACATCAGGCAGTCTTGATTTTTCATCATTTGCATTTGCACTTCAGCACAACAAACATCTTGCAAACCTTGTATTTATTCTGGCATTTATCGGTTTTGGAACAAAAGCAGGATTCGTGCCGTTCCATAACTGGCTTCCTGATGCGCACCCTGCAGCACCGAGTCATGTCAGTGCGATTATGTCAGGTGTAATGATTAAAACAGGGATTTACGGAATTTTAAGAATATTATCTTTAATTCACACACCATCAATATTTATATCGTACCTTGTACTTGTTATATCTGTTGTGTCCGCATTGTATGGCGTGTTATACGCAATAACCCAGCACGATTTAAAAAGATTACTTGCATATCACAGTATTGAAAATATCGGAATTATCGGAATCGGTATCGGAGTCGGAATGCTGGGTATTGCATACTCTCATCCGATTGTTGCAGTATTAGGTTTTGCAGGCGGAATTTTACATATATTGAATCACTCAATATTTAAAGAACTTTTATTCTTGTCTGCAGGAAGTGTTTATATCAAAACTCATACCAGAAATGTAGAAGTTCTGGGCGGTTTGATAAAATCCATGCCGGCAACTGCTTTATTATTCCTGATTGGTTCAATTGCAATATGCGGGCTGCCGCCGTTTAACGGATTTATAAGCGAATTTCTTGTATACTTTGGAATGTTTAAAGGTTTATCAATACATAATTTCTTCTCAATGGTAACATTACTGTTCTCAATTGCAGGATTGGCACTTGTCGGAACAATGGCTGTATTATGTTTTACTAAAGCATTCAGTATTATTTTCTTAGGAATGCCGAGAAGTGAAGCTGCAGAAAAAGTTCAGAATGATACAGGAAAAACGATGATTCTTCCTATGAGTTTTCTTGCAATTTTAACTTTATTAATCGGTCTATTCCCGCAATATGTATTTGATTATCTTTTAATGCCGGTTCATGTTGTTACCGGATTTACACCGGCAGGAACATCCGAGCCTGTTTCTTTAATGCAGACAATATCAGGTTATGCCTTGGCGTTTGTTTTATTCTTAGGTGTTGTTGCTGTTTTAAAGTTATTACTGACAAAAAACAAAATAGATATACAGGAAACCTGGGGCTGCGGGTATAATAGAGGGAATAACCACATGCAATATACCGCATCATCTTATGCAAGCCCGTTTCTTTCTATGTTAAGACCTTTATTCAAAAAAGTATTTGATATAGAAAAACCTAAACATCTATTCCCTCAATCTGCACATTTCAGTCTGCATATTGATGATATAGAAGAAGCGTATTTAATTAATCCTGTAATTAAAGGTGATGAATGGTTTCTATCTAAGTTTGAAACTATACAAAGCGGAAATATTCAATCTTATATAAAATACGGATTAATATTTCTTGTACTCGTAATAATCGGAAGTTTATTGATAGGATAAAAAAATGATAATGAAATTAGTAAATCTTATAATACTTTTATTTGTTCCGTTCCTTATGATGGGAGTTATAAAGAAAACAAAAACATTCTGGGCAGGTAAAAAAGGGCCGTCTATATTGCAGCCTCTGTATGATTTCATCAGACTGTTAAAAAAGGATTTTGTAATAAGCAGAACAACATCTGCGGTATTTAAAATTGCGCCTGTTGTAAATTTTGCTGCAGTATTGTTTGCAGCGATGTTTGTTCCTCTGGCATCAGGCTCTGCATTGATAAATGTTCCTTTGGGACTAATAATATTTGCTTATACTCTGAGTTTAGGCAAATTTGTTTCACTTATTTCCGCAATGGATACAGGAAGCAGTTTTGAAGGTATGGGGGCCTCAAGAGAAGCATGTTTTACAACAATTGTTGAACCTGCATTCTTTATAACGGTTGCATCAATTATGGCTTTGACGGGTAATTATACCTTTGATAGTCTGTCATCAATACTTTCAAGCGCCGGCAGCTACGGAATCTTGATTACAATATTTGCGGTCATTATATTGTTTATAATGATTCTAACGGAAGCATCAAGAGTTCCTGTTGATGATCCGGCTACTCACCTTGAGTTAACAATGATTCACGAAGTTATGATTCTTGATAATTCGGGCAGCGATTTGGCATTATTCAGCTGGGCTAATTCTATAAAGATGTTATTAATTTCATCTTTAATAGCAAATATGCTTATACCGTCAAGTTTGGGAGAATGGATGTCAATTCTTTTGTATCTGGTTATTATGTTTGCAATATCAATAATAATCGGAACAATTGAATCAGGAATGGCAAGAATAAGGATGTCACATGTATTTGAATTTATATTTATTATGAGTTCTCTTGCGCTTGTCGTGTTATCGCTTATTGTTGCGGGGATGTTTGGTACAGGGGGAACATAAGCCGAGAATTTCCTTCTCCTGATAGGAGAGGATTAGGGTGAGGTATTGATTAAACATAATTAAAGAGGAAAATTAATGATAAACGGTTTTATAATATTATTTGGACTTACAATGTTATATCTGGCAGCAACAAGCAGAATTATTGCACACATCAGACTGCTTGTAATTCAGGGGATTTTACTATTCCTAATCTGCTGCGGCGGTATGGAACATTTGAACTGGCTGAACTTCGCATTTCTGACAGTTGAAACGTTAATAGTTAAATCTATTATTATACCGGCATTTTTATACAAGGTATTAAAGAAAACTCATTCAAATAGGGATGTTGCAGCAAATATCCCGCATTTCTACTGTTTATTTATTGCAAGTATAATTTTATTGGCTGGATTTTTAGTTTCTAATTATTATGTTTCATCCGTAAAATTAATATCTCCGATTTTCTTTGGAGTTTCTGTTGCAACAATTATAATCAGTTTGTGGTTAATTACAATTAAACACAAAATTATATCTAACGTTATTGAATTTATTACAATGGAAAACGGTATATTTTTACTTTCGCTATCTGTCGCAAAAGAGATGCCTATGTTAGTAAATCTGGGAGTTTTATTAGACGTATTTATTGCGGTTTATATCCTGGGCTTATTCATTAACGTTATAAACAAAGAGTTTAAAGATTTAGAAGTTTCTCATTTATCAGATTTAAAGGACTATGAATACAATGATTAATACGATTTTAATATTTCCAATAATTGCATGTTTATTGATGTTAGTCATAAAAAACAAAACATTTTCAACATTAATGGTAAATACCTATGCAGTAATTCATGCAGTTATTACAACAATGTTTACGTTGAATATCGGACGTGATTCTCACAACCCTTATTTTGTGGTTGATAATACTAACCTGATATTTTTAATAATTCTGTCGTTAGTATTTTTAATGGTAGCAATTTATAACACCGGTTACGTAAAAAACTTTGAATTTCCGGACAAAAAAATCAGGAATTATTCTTTTATGATTCTGATATTTGTTCTGTCAATGACCGGAACTCTCTTAAGTACTGATTTGGGACTTGCATGGGTTCTTGTTGAAGCAACAACATTATCAAGCGCATACCTTATATATTTTAACAGAACAAAACATTCAATAGAAGCTGCCTGGAAATATGTATTTATATGTTCAATCGGTATTGCTTTAGCTTTTGTCGGTATAATTTTATTAAATATTTCAACCGGCTCAATTAATACATTGAATTTTGCACATTTATATAAATATGCATCAACATTTGACCATATTTGGTTAGAACTTGCGTTTGTATTTATGTTGTTTGGATTTGGTGCAAAGATGGGGCTTGCTCCGATTCATTTCTGGCTTCCGGATGCACACTCAGAAGCTCCTTCTCCGATTTCGGCACTACTTTCTGCCGCACTTTTAAACTCTGCCTTCTTAGTAATAGTCAGAGTATTCAAAATAATGACACTTGCAGATTGCGCAGGTTACGCAAGATTTATGTTACTGATTATGGGATTTATTTCTATATTTGTAACCGCTGTATTTGTATATCATATTAGAAATTACAAAAGAATGCTTGCGTATTCATCTATTGAAAATATGGGAATACTTGCAATCGGTACAGCTTTAGGCGGCGCAGCATATTATGCTGTTATACTTCATTTAATCGGACACTCTTTAGCAAAAGCTTCGTTCTTCCTAACCTCCGGCAACGTATTGGAGTTATTTGAAAGTAAAAGAGTAAAATCGGTAAACGGTTTGATGACGGCTGATGGAAAAACCGGCTGGCTCTGGGTTCTATCATTCCTTGCAATATGCGCATTCCCGACATCAGTTTTATTTATCAGCGAATTTATTATAATCAAAACAATGATTCTTCAAGGGCATTACTTATTATGTGCAATGTTTGCATTGTTATTAACAATTGTTCTCTATGGTATCGGCAAAGTTGTTATAAAAATGACTTTTGGAGAATTGAGTAAAGATAAAAAGGAACTTATTGAACAAAATAAATCAAAAGTTTCAGGATTTATGTATCTGCCTCAATTTATTATGCTGCTGATTGTATTTACTTTAGGAATTTATATTCCGCCGTTTTTACAACAAATAATAAATTGTGCAGTTGCAGGTTTTTAGTTTAAGGATGAAAATATGACAAATTGGTTAATTACAAAAAATAATAAAAAAGTTAATCTGTTAGATATACCGGCTCTTTCAATAAGTGAATTGCGAGATGCTATATTGATAGAGAAAAAACGTCCGGTAGCTTTCTTTGGGAAAGATTGGGGTAACGGCGCGACAAGGTTATTTGTAGTGCTGGCTGATGATATAAACGGAGATTTGCTTGTTTCATCAGCAATATTCTCTTCTGATGAAAAATCTTATGAATGTTTAACTCAAGATATTCCTGCTTTTCATATCTTTGAAAGAGAGTTTTATGAGCAGTTTGGAATTGAACCGTTAAATCACCCTTGGTTAAAGCCTGTCAGAATTAATCAGGATAAGTATGAATTCTTTAATATGGATGGTGATGAAGTACACCAGGTTGCAGTAGGTCCGATTCATGCCGGTGTAATTGAACCGGGACATTTTAGGTTTATGTGCAACGGTGAAACAGTATATCACTTAGAAATAATGCTCGGATATCAGCATAGAGGGATTGAAGAGTTGATATTAAAATCTCCTTCCAATCAGCTTGCAGAGTCAATTTGCGGCGACAGCGTAATTGCTTATAATACCGCATACTCTCAAGTAATGGAAACTTTAAAAGGTATTCAAATCTCTAATAAAGCGCAATTAATCAGAAAAGCTGCCTTAGAAATGGAACGTGCGGCAATTCAAATCGGAGATATGGGGGCTGTTGCAGGTGATATCGCTTATGCAATGGGGGCTGCAGTATTTGGAGTTACAAGAACTCTGGTTATTAATACAATGCTTGAATGGTCAGGAAGCCGTTTCGGGCGAGGTTTAATAAATGTTGGCGGCGTAAATTTTGATATTTCGGAAGATGAAATTAACCTGACACTTAAAACTCTGGATAAAGTGGCAAAAGATGTCGATAGAATGACAAAAACAATGCTTAAGAATTCAACTGTTATGTCAAGGTTAGAAAAAACAGGAACAGTAAGTTCTGAAAAAGCAAAAGAAATCGGTCTTGTCGGAATGGCTGCAAAAGCATCAGGTATTCCTCTGGATTCAAGGTTTGATTTCCCTGACAAATGGATGAAGGAATTAAACTTTGAAAAGAAACCGTTCAACGGAGTCGGAGATGTCAACTCCAGATTCAAACTCAGATACAAAGAAGTAAAAGAATCATTGGCTATGATTCGCAAAATTCTTTCAACCCTGAAGGAATTTAAAGACGAGCCGATTTTGGTTAATTCTAATACTGAAGTTCAAAAAGATGCTTTTGTAATTTCAATTGTCGAAGGCTGGAGAGGTGAAGTTGTACATATTGCTATGACTGATGGAAACGGGAATTTATCACGTTATAAAATAAAAGATCCGTCATTTAATAATTGGTACGGTTTGGCGCTGGCTGTCAGAAACAACGGTGTTTCTGACTTCCCGTTGTGTAACAAGAGTTTCAATCTGTCTTATTCAGGAAATGATTTATAAGGAATAAAATATTATGTTTGATACATTAAAATCTAGAATTTATCAAGGACAACAGTTTATAAAAGATATTCCAAATGCTCCGATGAGAGAGCAGTTTAGGGGGTTACCGTCTTTATGTAACGGCAGGTGTTCAGATTGCAGTAAGTGTTTAAATATTTGTCCGACTGGTGCTCTTAAATTAAATCCGTTGTCAATAGATATGGGGAAATGTACTTTTTGCGGAGCCTGTAAAAATATTTGCGACTCTCATGCAATAGATTTTACTAATTTCTATAAACTGGCATCAACTGATAGAAATAAACTAATTATTACGGAAGATATGACAAAGGAAGAATATGAAAAAACAGCAGTTGAAATCAGAAAAGAAATAACATCTGTGTTTTCACGTTCTCTGAAACTAAGACAGGTTTCCGCTGCCGGTTGTAACGGATGTGAAATGGAATTAAATGCTTGTTCTAATGCGAACTTTGACATGGGAAGATTCGGAATTGATTTTGTTGCATCTCCTCGTCACGCAGACGGGATTGTTATTACGGGACCGATTTCTGAAAATATGGCTTATGCACTTGAAAACTGTTATCATGCAGTCCCAAATCCTAAAATTGTAATCCTTTGCGGGGCTTGTGCCATATCAGGCGGGGTATTCCAGAACAGTTCAAAATTAAACAGAGAGTTTCTGGAAAAATATCCGATAGATTTATATATTCCGGGCTGCCCGGTTCATCCTTTGACATTTATAAATGCGGTTTTAAGTTACATAAAAAAATAAGGTCTTTTATAAGACCTTATTTTTTATTCGCTTTCAACAACTACATTTGCGATTAAATCTCCGTAACTGTTTACGTGTCCGTCTGTTTCCTCAATTATATATCTCAATTCAGGCTTTCCTTCAATACATTTTTCAGCTTTTTCTAAAGCTGCATCAAAATCTCTAAAATCACCCATTGCAGTTTTAGAAAAATCAGGTTTTTCTCTTTCGATTGTATAAACGTGATACATTGAACCTCTCCTTTCCTTTTTCTTTTATGATAGCATAAAAAATTAAATCCAGTCAGGATAGTAATATAGCTTAATCTTTTTCTTTGTATTTAATTTTGCGTGCCCGCCAAAGATAAAATTGGTCAAAGAACCTGTCGGCGGAAGGATAGTCAAAGCCCATTTCAGAGGGTAAACCCAAAGACTTCTGTCCTGTCCTACAATTTCATAGCTGTATGTGAGTTTATTGGTATCAATATTGGGGATATCAAAACTCCCGATAATAATACTTGCCGGAATCCCGTTCATTCCGCTTGGAACGGTTGTTTCTATTTTGGCAGTCAGTATTGTATCTTTCGGTATAATTATTTCTCCTTTGTATTCAACATCGGAATATACTTTCATGGAAATCAAACTGCCTTCTGAAACATCTTTTTCTGATTTAATTTTTTTGCATGATTGAATTATAACAGGGATTTTTTCCGTGCTTTGGTAATTATATACCGTATGTGTCAGTGGCGGTTCAAGATTTTTTCCGCAAAGCGTTTCTTCAACAAATGTATCTTGAATAGCAAATACAGCACTTGTGTTAAAAAATATACAGATTAATAAATATATTATTTTATTCATATTTAAGTTTTTTGCTTGAACCTGATTTTATTTTCTCTTCTAATAATTTTCGGTTATTAACGGAAGTTAACAGAAAATTCTGATAATGTTCATTGTTAATATACTGGTTATTTGCTAAAAAGTATGGATATTTTGTATAAATATATTCGTACACAATCGCAAGTCTTTTAGATGCAAGATTTTTGTTAGACAACAGGTCGTGTCGTTTTTGCGGAGATGTTTTATGTATATAAATAATTTCCGCAACCGGGTCAAAACCAGCTTTGACCATAAAATCTACAGCTCTTTTATCTGCAACAATTTGGAATTTCTTTGGCGCAAGTTTTATTTGAAGTGCGGTTAATGTTCCGCCCCACAG